>CAZNLZ010000001.1:0-24777 GCA_964574225.1 uncultured Muribaculaceae bacterium
TACTATCCTAAAATCATAAAAATATATTTTTTAAGAAAACTTACTATTTGTTGTCCGAAAAACAAAATCATAAATGCTGCAAACAATAATGCTGGTCCAAACGGTATTGCAACAAAACCTTGTTCGTTAACTGTTTTCTTTAATCTTGAAATTGCATCTATTGCAAAGAAAATTAAAGCAACTATTAAAGCTAACACAATATATAAATGTAATGTCACCGTATTAGATAAAATCCAATATAATGCAGCAATAACAACAAATGCAGACATTGAGAATAACAATCTATATTCTTCTTGCTTATATAAATTGATAAAGAATTGAGGAAGAATACAAACAGCTTGAACGATAATAGCCAATACTATCGCAACTAAACAATATTTCCAACCTAACAATGCTCCAACACCAGCAGCTAAATATGTATCACCTTCACCAAATGCTCTTTTATTCTTTTTTACATATTCATTAATATCAACATCTTCTTCATCTTCTGTTTGTTCTTGCTCGGTTTTTTCAGCTTCTGCTTGAACTTCTTCATCGACATCTTGTTTTTGCTCTTCATCTGCTGTTATTTCAGTCGGAGCGTCTTCTTGAGATTCGCCATCTTGTTTTTTTACAAGATAATAAGACAATCTAGCAATTGCTTCCATAATAAGTGCACCGCCCAAAAGACCGACACAAACTTCAAACGCATTATTTATTCCATGTTTAAACAAAACAGCATATAACACAGAGAAAGCAATAAATAACCACATATGTAGGTCAAAAACATATTCTTTTTTTAAGTCTGTAATAGTTATAACAATAGCAATACACAACAAAATTAAAACAACTAATGTTTGCCAAGTAATACCAAATGCATATACAACAGCCAAAAATAATAACGAAGTAACAGCTTCAACAATTGGATACTGAGGACTTACTTTGCAACCACAGTTTCTGCATTTACCTTTAAACGTAAATAAGTATGATAATACAGGAATATTATCGTACCATTTTATTGGCTCATTACATTCTGGGCACTTTGAAGAAGGGAATATTATTGATTCCTTTGAAATAGCTCTTAGCGCAACAACATTCAAAAAGCTACCAATACAAGCTCCAACAGCCAATATAAATAAACAAATTAAAAATATTTCACTCATTATTATTTTCTTTCTTTTTCAGACAATATATTTAAAAGCATAGTTAATGCTTTTTTAAGACGTCTTGAAACTTGCATTTGAGATATGCCAAGTTTATTAGCAATTTGAGTTTGGCTCATATCCTCAAAATAGTTCAAAACAACAACTTCTTGTAATTTAACATCAAGTTTCTTAATTGCATCATTAATTAAAATTTTATCTTCTTGGAAAGACTCTAAATTGTAGTGATTATCATCCGCAATTTTATCAAATAAAGATAAAGATTCGTCATTTCCTGTTGTAATAAACTGATCTAAAGAAATAGTTTGTTTACGTCTTTCAACATCAATAACTTCTTTAATTTTACCAACAGAAGTTCCAAGTTCTTCAGCCAAAACTGTTTCTGATGGTTCATTTCCTTGCTCATCTTTTAACTTTTGCATTAATTTATTAACACGATAAGCTAGCTCATAGATTTCTCTTGGAGCTTTAATCATAGAAACTTTATCACGTAAATAATGTCTGATTTCACCTGTAATAAGATATGTTGCATAAGTTTTAAAGTTTTCACTAACTTTTGGATTATATAATTGAATTGCCTTAACAAGACCAACACTACCAACTTGAATAATATCCTCAACAGGGTCGGTATTTCTTCTTGCCAAACCTCTAGCAATTTTTTTTACTAATGGCATTGCTGCAAGTGCAATTACGTTTTGAAGATGTTTTTTCTCTTTATCATCATCCGTTGCTTTATATAATTTAAGCCATTCACCTATCTCTTCATAATTAATGGTATAATCAGCCATTAAAATATCCTCTTCTTCTCTCTCTCGTTATTATATCATATTTTCTTATATTAAATTGAAGGAATGTGGCAATAATTCATTGATTCCATACTCCAATATTTCACCATTATCGTCTTCTAATAGTATTTGAATATTTTGTCCTTGTTCAAACTCTTGTAACCATTGCCTACAAGCACCACAAGGATAACATTTTGCAGATTTTGGTGAATAAACTGCGATTTTTAACATTTTAGACTTTTCGCCATCAGCAATTGCTGTTGAAATAGCATTTCTTTCAGCACACAATGATAGCCCATAACTTGAATTTTCTATATTGCAACCAACATAAATATTCTCGTTTTCATAAAGAACACAAGCACCAACCGGAAACTTTGAATATGGACTATACGAATTTTTTGATACTTCTTTTGCAAATGTCATCAATTCTTCATTTGTTTTCATAAAAGACCTACTTTCCCACTTCTATTGTATATGCAAACGCCTCGCAAGAATATAGTGCATTTGAAGGATATAATAAGATTGTGTTTACAATAGTTAATCTATTTACCCGTAATTGCATAAATTATATTATTATATATAGAAGGTAGATTTCTACATGGGATATTGCGGAGGAGCCTTGACCGAAAAGATTAGAATAGTCGGCGGACACCAATTAAAAGGTGAAGTTCAAATAAGCGGAGCTAAAAATGCTGTTTTAAAACTTATGGCAGCAGCGCTTCTTGCAAAAGGAGAAAGCAAGATTTACAACGTACCAGAACTTACTGACGTTGTTATTATGCTTAACGTTATTGAACAATTAGGCGCAAAAACATCTTATGACAAAGAAGAAAAATCACTAACAATTGACGCTACAAACCTTACTAGCGTAACTGCTAGCTATGAATTAGTTAGCAGAATGAGAGCTTCATTTATTGTTCTTGGAGCATTAGTTGGAAGATGTAAAGAAGCGGTTGTTGCGCTTCCTGGTGGTTGTGCTATCGGCGAAAGAAAAGTTGATTTCCACATTAGAGGTTTGGAAGCACTTGGAACATCTATTAAAATCGAAAATGGCTATGTTCACGCAAAAGCTAAAAAATTAGTTGGTAATGATATCTACCTAGACATTCCTTCTGTTGGTGCAACAGAAAATATAATGTTAGCTGGTGTTTTAGCTGAAGGTTCAACAAGAATTCAAAACGCAGCTCAAGAACCTGAAATTATCGACTTAGCTAATTTCTTAAATGCAATGGGCGCAGATATTATCGGAGCTGGCACATCTGAAATTGTTATCAATGGTGTTAAACAAGATGATTTAAGACCAATTGAATACACAACAATCCCAGATAGAATTGAAGCTGGTACATATATGGCCGCATTTATTGCAACAAGAGGAAAAGGTATTATCAGAAATATCTTCCCTAACCATTTAACATTCTATACTTCAAAACTTTCAAAAATGGGGGCAGATATTAAGTTAATCGACCCAACTTCAATTGAAGTTAGTTGTAAAAAACGTTTAGAAGCAGTTAACATCATTACTCAACCATATCCTGGTTTCCCAACAGACTTACAGTCAATGGCTATGGCTTTAGCAACTGTTGCAGATGGTGTAAGTATTATTACTGAAAGCTTATATGAAAACAGATTTATGCAAGTCCCAGAATTAAGGAAGATGGGCGCAGATATTCATCAAGAAAGAAATCACTCTTTAGTTAAGGGCGTAAAAAATCTAACTAGTGCAAATCTTCGTGCAAGCGACTTAAGAGCCGGTGCTTCTTTAGTTGTGGCAGCATTAATGGCTGACGGCGTTAGCACAATCGATAACATATATCATATAGATAGAGGTTACGAACTTTTAGAAAATAAGTTTAAATTAATAGGAGCTGATATCTCAAGATATACCGAAGACGATAACTCAATTATTAACCAAAATAAAGGAAATTTAAGTGAGTCACAATTATAAAAGATGGTACGATCACGATCCGGTTTTGTTAGAAGTAATTAATCTTTTACAAAATTACCAAACAGAATTAAAAGCACAAGCAGAAATCTTCTTACAAGAAATAGAAAAGAAGGTTTCAAAAGAAGCTATTGATAAATTCTATGAAATGGTAAGACCAAAAGTTTGTAATCGTTGGTATGATAAAGACCCTGTAATTTCAAGAACTGTTGAACTTTTAAGAGTTGTTCCACCTGATGTGCAAAAAGCAACTGCTCAAAGCTTTTTAAAAGCACTTGAGGATATGGGCGTTTATAAGAAAGAAAATGTTTAACTAATCTAAAATTTCACCTGTTACAACATTTACTCTTACTGGCTTATATAGTTTAACATATATAATTTGACCGTCTTTTACTTTAAATTCACGGCCTTTTATAATTTTCTTTCCGAATTTTTTAACCTTATTTGCTTCAACATTTTCTGTTTCACATTGTGCAACTGCAACTATTTTTGTAAGCAAATCATTATTATTAGCAGCAGAAAACTCCATAATCATTTCTCCGTTGCGAACAAAATTTTTGCTTCTTGTTGTATCTAAAATTTTCCCTATTAAAATAATATCTTTTGATAAAAGAAGATAATGTTCATAAGAAACAATATTGCTTACAAACTTAGCTTGGAACATTTGTCCGGCAACAGATTCATCAGAACTAACTTGTCCTAAGATTGTAATTGGCAATACAGTTTGTGCCGGCAGTGTAACGACATCACCATCATACAAAACATTTTCAATTACAATACCCTCAGCCGTTTTTGGCGTTGTAGCTTGAACATGTTTTTCATAAACATATTCATCTGTTTCACGCTTTAAATTTGCCAAAAACACAGCCATTTGCGCCCTTGTAACATATCTATCATAATCAAGATAATTCTCTCTTGGTGGCTCTTTTGCAATAACATCAATCACTTCTGCTTTGCCTGCTGTAACCTTAAACCAATCTGGAATATCATCAAAATCTAAATAAGCATTTTGAAGTGCAGTTATAGCTTCTTTTTTTGTAATATCTTCTGTTCTTAAAATATTAACTAAAAAAGTGATAATTTCACTTCTTGTAACATAATCATTAGGATAAAAACATCCATCATCCGCTGGTTCTAAAATATCCAAGTTTACTGCACGAATTATAGAATCCCAAGCCCAGAAAGAATTATCAATATCCTCAAAAGAATACATTTTTTCAACAGGAATATTTTCTTGCCCCAAAACTTTTATTACCATTGCCGCATATTCTGCCCTCGTTACAAGGTTATTCGGCAAAAATTGATTATCAGGATATCCACTAATAAATTTCTCATCAGTTAGCGTATCAATTTCTTTATATGCCCAAAAACCTTGTGGAACATCAACAAAATCCATAGCAAATGCAGAATTCATACTAGTCAATGAAAACAATATTGATAACAAAAAGTTTAGTTTAAATGTTTTTTTCATTAGATAATTTCTTCCTCTTGATTATATTTTAACAGATTATTACGAAAATCAAAAAACTTTATTTGTTTTAGCAATTTATCTTTTGAGGAGTTTTATAAAAAACATAAAAAGGAGAAATAAAAATGCAAATTAATTCAATTTCAATGGCAGCTATGAATAAAAACATTGGATTCAAAGCAGCTGAAACAGAACAACCAAAACCATTAGTAGAAATACCAGATGACATGCCAGATGAGCAAGTTGTTCAATATAGCACATGGGGTGGCAATTACGCATATCCTGTAACTGCTGGTGATATCAGAAGAATACAAGCAGAAAAAGCATATGCAGAAACAGCAAAACCTGCTGTTGATATGCAACAAGAAACTCCAGAAGAATATTATGCTAGAAAAATTAACAGCGTAGAATGGATGTTATAATAAGTTTTTAAACATAATCCAAATACAAAAAATCCGATTTTAAAAATCGGATTTTTTATTTATCATTATTTTCTTGTTCTTCTTGTTCAATAGCCTGAACTCTTTTTGTAGAACTTGATTTTATCTTTTCTGCATAATCTTCATCGTCTAAAAGAGGATTTCTTCTTTTATTTTGAAGAACAGAAACAACATTTAAAAGAGCAAGCGAATTAAGTGACGCACGAAGTTGCATACTTCTGTCAACAAAACCGTGGCGACCATCTTGTTGTTCTTCGCCTTCTTGCATAAAATATTCAGTTCCTTGACTCGCACGGTCATCAGAGGTTTTAGCTGCTGTACCTGAGATATCTCCACTTTTAAAGTTGATACCTCCGCCAATGCCTAAAATGCCGGCTGACCTATTGTCAACCACTTACTTACTCTCCATATCTTTAGACGGTGTTGATATTATATATCATTTTCGAGTTTTTCACAACTCGACATGAGTACAAAACATAAACTGAATTTTTTTTGCTGATTTGTATATATTTTTTTAATTTTTTTTAAAAATTACATTAAACCTTTAAAAATTTGAGGTACATCTTTTTGTACTGCTGAAAAATCGTATTGAGCTCTTCTTGCCATTTCTTCTTGTTTTTTAGCTTCTGCTACTTTTTTCTCTGTAACTGAACGATTGTATCTTGGAAGTAAAATACCAAGCATTACAATAGAAAAGGCAATATCAGCCACACGACAAATATTTCTCAAATTACGAGTTTTAATATTTGCAACTTCTGAAGCACCTTTTAATTCTGTCTTCTTAATCCAATTGCCAAATTGTTTTGCTCTAAATCCAATTTGAGAACCAACTTTCTTTAATGTAGAAGCATTTGGATCGAGCTGTGGTTTTGGAACTGTTGCTAATCTATTTAATAATGTAACTTCACCACCAAAGAATTCTTTACCTTTTTTAGTTCTAGATAATGCTTCAATACCAGATGCTACACCTTTTTTAACGTAGTCACCTAAGAAATATAAACCAGTAAATGAAGCTACGTCTCTAACAACTGATTCACGAAGCTCGTTTTCATCTTCTGCGGCTAACATTCTTGATGCAAATGTAGAAGAAGCAATCCAACGGCATTGATCTAAAGTTGGGAAGATATTTGAAAACTCAAACATTCCCCAAGATGGTTTTTTCATCATAGAAGCAAATGCCATTCCAACCATACCAGCTGCTGCTGCCATTTTTTTAGCTTTAAATGACCTTTTCTCTTCTTCTGTCATTTTTTTATTAGTATCTTTTTTACCAAAATCTTTGTATATTGGTGCACCTTCTGCATTAAATTGTTTTCTTGTAATAGCTCTGTTAATTTTTTGAACACTAACAGCCAAGCCCATTACAAGTAAAAGACCAAGCGCACTTTTTGCTTTAACATGTCCTTTTAGAGAATCTGAATATTTATCAACAGCACCAGTAACTTGTGTTGCAAATTCAGGTGTTATGGCTTTGTCACGAGCTTTTTTACCAGCAGTAACAAGTGCGGATTTTTTCACTGAATTAAATTGTGCACCCATATCGGCAATATCACGTAATGTTTCTCCAAGATTTGCTTGTGGTTGACCATTAAATTTTAATATATTTTCTGCTTTTGTAAGTCCAGCTAATTTTTCTTGAGCAGAAGCTAACAACTGTTTACGTTCTTTTGGCGATTTTGAAATTGATTTAGTTACAAGACCAACAGCTTCTTTGAATGCAGGTTCATTAGAATATTTAGCATAGCTAACCCATTCAGAACCATTCAAACCTTCAAGCGCTTTTAACGACTCAGCAACATAAGCACATGTTTTATTTTTTGCAGGAGAAGCTTGAGCTTTATTATATACATCTCGTAATCTATCAATTACTGCACCATTTGCCCATGAGCCAGACACATTTTTTCCAGCCAATTCTGGTGCTTTCGGTAATACTTTAGAAACACCTTGAACAATAAATCCAGGTATTAAACAGTTAACAATTAAACCAGAGAACTCTCTTCTCATTGTTTCTAATGCTGCAGCAAGACCAGTTTTTAAATCAACCAATGTTCTTGGAATATCAGTCGCAACAGAGTCAACAAACGCAACCTGAATCATAGCATTTTTATCTAAAAGCTTGAAACCTCTATCAAGCATGTTAAACGCCATATCAACACCAGCACCTTTAAAATTTTGAGGAGCTGTGTTTTTATTGTTATTTTGTTTCTGTATATTTGTCGCAGAATTGTATCTACCTGCTGCGTTTATTTTCACTTTATTTACTTACCTTTTTAAACATGCTTGCTTTAGCCATAATACCAAGTTAATATCCAAAAACAATTTTTTTTGCTATTTGATTTGATATTTTTACGCAAGTTGTAATCATTTTTTTGCATTTTTTGCATATTTTTGATGCATTTTTCGTTAAAAGACATCATTTTTTGCAAAAAACACTCATTTTTTATACAAAATGCCATTTTTTCACCCTAAAAAACCCAACTTTACAAATTTTAATCATGACTAACAAAAATACCATGCTTTTTGGTTTGATATTTATAGGTAGCCAAACGAGACAAGTATGAAAATATCGCCGATAGGTTACACTCCATACATTAATAAAGTACAGGTCGCAAAAGATAACAAGACACCTGTGCCAAACTTTTTTTGTGTCTCCTGCCCAATTGAAAAAACACAAATAAGCAACATTTATTATCAACCAGTTAATTTTTCTGCAAAAAGAGAAAGAACATACCAATCAGATAAACCAAAATTAAAAGAACGTTCTGGCGATTTTCAGGTGTGTAAATTCAGTGATGTTCATTGTCCTGCCTGTGGAAAAATGATGATGAACAGAACAAAGTTTGAAAGATTTTGCGATGATTTAGCCAATGTTCCACAAGATAAATACTTAGAATTTCTTGGCGAATATGAACCATATATGAGACCAGTTGAAGCAAGCGTATATAGAGAAATCTGCGAAGAAAGTAAAAAAACCGGACAAAAAGACATTAGAGAACTTGTTGTTTCTCTTCGTGATCATAAATTACCAATCTTGCAAGAAGCCCAAATGAAACTTGTAAACAAAATGGTTTCATTAGCAAGAACACTTCCTGAAGAAGAACAAAAAGCATTAATGTCAAAAATCAATCGTTTAAAAGCTGAAATTAGAAGAAAAAATGCAGCTGCTCCTTTTAGAAGAAAAATAATGATTGACAGAATAAGCAAAGTAAAAATTAAGAATCCAAGAAAATATGAAAAATTACAAAGAATAGCGAAAAACTTCCCAACTTCATCTGATATGAACTCTGCTTGGATTGTTAAATATTCTGGTAAAAACAAATATAACGAAGACTGGGATTCATACAGTATTTCAACAAGATTCTTGCAATCTTCTGTTGCAAATACTGACCATATTCTTGCATACGACATAGATAATACGCATGATGATATTTCAAATTACATGGCAATGCATAATGCTTGTAATGGACAAAAGGGGAATAAGTCTTTTCTTCAATGGTTAAACGAAGATAAAGAAAACAGAATTAAGTATATGCAAACCTATTTTGATGATTGTAATGACTTAATTCAAACCAAAAGATTGAGAAAAAAGAAATACAGAAATTACGTTGCATATGCAACAGATACAATATGGCATGTATCAAAAGGCGAAATAAAGTTAGATGCAACGCCTAAAACACATGTTCAACAAACAATGTACGCACAAGATGAATTTTACGACGAAGAAACAGAAGAATAAACACTACTTATGCAATAACATCATAAGTTTGAAGTGATTGTTGTGCTGCCTTTTTCTTCAAGAAATTAAAATGTAATTTCTTTTCTGGTGGATGATTTGGAGATGTTTTAGCAATCGATGGGTCTCTCAATTCATATATTTCTTCAACTCTTGAAGCTAAAGTCAATGGAGATTGTTGATATAATTCAGCAGCATAGTCCATTTCTGGGTCTTGCACACCTTTTGAATGTTTTATCCAAAACTTAGTTGCTATTTCATATGCATCTTGCTCTTCTCTAACAGAAGTATAAGGGTCTTTATCATGAGCATGAACAGATTCATGTGTTAAATACGCTGCAATTACTTGAGGTGAGGCATAGGTATATGTATCAGAAATAGTAATTTTGCTCTTGTAATTTTCATATTGAGCAATATTTGCAGTTCCACCCATTGAAGCAGTTTTTCCAAACTCAATAACAACACCACCTAACTCTTGCATATAAGCAGGTGTCATATAGTTAACTGTCATCTGTAAAGCTTCATTTAAATTTCTTTGAGCATATTCTTGCTTTTCTTTCAACGCTCTTTCTGGAGCAAAAACCGCTAGTTTGTCATTTTCAGCTTGTAAAATACTACGGTTTGCGAGGTCATTATTAGGCTCAAGTTCTAATGCTTTTTTAAAACTTGAAATTGCTTTGCCATAATAACCTGACATACGCTGAGTTTCACCTAAATCAATCCAAACTTCTGTTTCATTTGGATTGGCTTCCAAATACTTTACCAAATGAGCTTCGGCAGAAGAATAATCCTTTAATTGATGATACGTTTTTCCTAATTTTCTATACAATACAACTTCATTTGGATTTTGCTTTAAAGCTTCAGAATAATATTTTAAAGCCTCACTCGCTTTATTCTCGTTCAAAGCACTATCCCCTTTTGACATAATGTCAGAAACATCAACAGCACAAAAAGCAGGACGCTTGCCCTGTATATTACTGTAATTTTTTATGTGGGGATAAGAGTTAATTGATATCAATGCTTCTTCCTTTACCTCTGTTAGAAATCATCAAAAAAGGTTTTCTTGACAAAAAAAGACTGTATATGAAGAAATATTACATATACAGTCTTTTTGAATTATAAATTAAAGTGCCAAAATTCTTGCAACTGCTTCTTCTGGAGAAATAGTTTCCATTTCGTTTGTTGCACGAGTTTTAAACTCTACTAAATTATCTTTTATTGTTTTACCAACAGTTATACGATATGGAATACCAATCAAATCGGCATCTTTCAGTTTTACGCCAGCACGTTCATCTCTGTCATCAATAATAACTTCGATATTTTTTGCTTTTAATTGTTGGTAAATATCTTCAGCAACTGACATTTGAGTTTCATCTTGATTGCTTACTGGAACAACAATAACTGTATATGGTGCAATTGCCAAAGGCCATTTAATACCAAATTCATCATGGTGTCTTTCAACTGCAGCAGCTGCTGTTCTTGAAATACCAATACCATAACATCCCATAATAAATGGTTTTTCTTTGCCATCTTTATCTGTAAATGTTGCGTTCATAGCTTTTGAATATTTTGTACCAAGCTTAAAGATGTTACCAACTTCAATACCCTTTGTAACTTTTAATTCTGCACCACAGTCAACACATTTATCATTTTCTTCAACCAATCTGATATCAGCAATTGTTGTTGGAAGTTCAATATCAACACCCCAGTTTGCACCAACTAAGTGTTTATCAATTTGATTGCAACCTACTACAAAGTTTTTAAGGTCTTTTACTGTTTCATCAGCAACAATTTCAACACCTTTTAATCCTTTTGGTCCAATAAATCCAGCAACAGCATTCAAACCGCTTGCATTCATTATTTCTTCAATTTCATCATTTCTAGCAATTCTTATATCATTGCCAGCAAATACGTTCATTAATTTAGTTTCTTCAACTGTTCTATCACCTCTAATTAAGGCAACAACGTATTTACCATCAACAACATAAACCATTGATTTACAAATTACAGTTGTAGGAACATTTAAAAATTCTGCTAGTTCTTCAATTGTGTGAGCATTTGGAGTATCTACAATTTCAGCCTTAGCAAATTTACCATCTATCTCAACAGCATTTAAGATTGAAACTGCGTGGTTAGAGTTTGCGCTGTATCCACATTTTGTACAATAGAATACATCATTTTCACCCGCATTATTTTCAGATTCTTCATTAACAAGCACCATAAATTCGTGTGAAACACTGCCACCAATAGCGCCAGAGTCTGATTGAACCATTTTAGTTTCCAAACCGCAACGCTCGAAAATATTTCTATATGCTTGAGCCATTACTTCATATGATTTATCCAAACCAGCCTCATCTGCGTCAAAGCTATAAGCATCCTTCATAATAAATTCACGTCCACGCAATAAACCAAAACGAGGTCTGATTTCATCACGAAATTTAGATTGAATTTGATATAAATTAACAGGCAATTGTTTATATGAACGGATACCTTCACGACCAATAGATGTAATAACTTCCTCGTGTGTTGGTCCAAGACACATTTCACGATTATGTCTATCTCTTAATCTCATTAACTCTTTGCCATATACATCCCATCTGCCAGATTCTTGCCACAATTCAGAAGGTTGAACAAAAGGCATTAAAAGTTCTTGCGCACCAGCATTGTCCATTTCTTCACGAACAATATTTTCTACCTTTTTAAGAACTCGCCACATTAAAGGCAAATAATTATATACCCCATTCGCAAGTTTTCTGATATAACCAGCTCTTACAAGCAATTTATGGCTCATAACCTCAGCATCAGAAGGAAATTCTCTGAGTGTTTGAACAAAAAGTTTTGACATTCTCATATAAAACCGACCTCTATTCTCGTAATTTACATGAAAATATTAACACAAAAACCACTCATAAGAAGAGTGGTTTTTATTTTTAAATTTAAATTCTATTTTGCAAATGTTTTACGTTCAAGCTCTTTTAACTCTCTCAAACAAGGTGGCAGAATTTGCTCAAACTGTTCAACTACAATTGGGTCAAATTGTTTTCCAGAAAGAGCTTTTATTTTAGCTAAAGCTTCTGAAGGAACAACTTGTTGGCGATAAACCTTCGGTGTAACCATTGAATCAAAAGCATCTGCAACAGCAATTATTCTTGAACCAATTGGTATATCATCACCTTTTAAACCATAAGGATAACCAGTTCCATCATAGAATTCATGGTGATATTTAATTATTTCAACAACGTCAGAAAGTTGTTTAATATCATCCAAAATTCTTACACTATGATGAACGTGTTTTTTAATTTCATCATATTCATCTTGAGTTAATCTTTCAACTTTGGCAAGAATATCATCAGAAACACCAATCATACCAATATCGTGCAACAATCCTGCCAATTCAATTTTTCCTGTTGTGGTTTCACTCAAATGAAGCGCTTTTGCCATTTTTACAGCATAGAAAGTAACTCTTCTACTTCTACCAAGCGTATATGAATCTTTTGCATCTAAAGCTTCTACAATTGCTGTAATTGTTCCAGCAAATAATTCTTTTAAATCGTTTACCAATGCACCATTATCTGCCTTCAATTGCCAATATTCAAGCGCATTTTCAACAATTAACATCAATTCATCTGGATTATATGGTTTCTTTATATATCTATAAATTTTTGCGTAGTTAATTGCATCAATCAAAATACCAGCATCTGTGTATGCTGTAACTAGTAAACGCATTGTGTCTGGAGACATTTCTTGAGTGCGTTTTAAAAATTCCACACCATCCATTTCAGGCATTTTATGGTCTGATAAAATACAATGAAAATGTTCTTGTTTTAACATTTCTAGCGCTAGAAGTGGAGATGTTGACTTCGCTATATCATACTTACCTCTTAATGTACGATATAGAAGCGCCAAGTTATCCGGTTCGTCATCAACTATTAATACTTTATATTTATCCATTATTTATCTCCTTCGCTTAGCGCAGCCGTTTTTAGATTTTCTCTATCTATGTTAAGTGGAAGAGTTATTATAAATTTAGTTCCCTGACCAACTTTAGAACTAACGCTTATACTACCTTGATGATTTTTAATAATTTTATGTGTTATAGACATTCCCAAACCTGTACCTTGACCAACAGGTTTTGTTGTGAAGAATGGGTCAAATACTTTACTAGCTGTTTCTTGATCCATTCCAACGCCGTTATCTTCTATTTCAAGCACAATATTTTTTCCAGAATCATCCTTGTTTATTCTAATCCAAATATCACCTTGTTTTTCAATAGCACCAACAGCATTATCTAGAATATTCATAAATACTTGGTTCAATTGACCACCAAAAGCCTCGATTTTTGGTACATTTTCCATATATTCTTTATGAACTTCTGCTTTATTTTTTATCTTATTATGTAAGATATTCAATGTCGTATCAATTTCAGCTGGAAGATTAACATCTGTAATAGAAACTTCTTCCATTCTTGAGAAACTCTTTAAATCTTGAATAATATTTTTCGCTCTATCTGCACCTTCTTTACAGCTCTTTATCAATTCTGGCAAATCTGATTTTAAGAAATTATAATCAATTTCTTCAAGCATATCTTTGATTGCAGATTGCTGTTCAGGTGTTAGAGAGTCAGCATATTTATTGTATTCTTCAATCATATTAATTAAATCATTAGAATAATTACTCAAATGGGTCATATTTCCATAGATAAAGTTAATTGGATTGTTAATTTCGTGCATAATACCAGCAACCAACTCACCTAAAGACTTCATTTTTTCAGAGTGAACCATCATTGCTTGTGTGCTTTGAAGTTCTGCATAAGCACTTTTTAACTCTTTCGTTCTGTTTTGAACTTGATTTTCTAATGTTGAATATAAACGTTGAAGAGTATTTGTCATCTGATTATATGCTTCTGCAAGTTCGTTAAGTTCTTGGTATTTTGTCATTTCTATTCTACCTGACAAATCACCATCTTTAATCTTTGCAACTGTTTTTTCCATTTCAGCCAAAGGTGCTGTAATTGTTCTTGAAAGAGTAAATGAAACAAATAATGTTATTAGCAACATCAAACTTGCTAAATACATAAGACCATTCCAGAAGTTGTCCTCAGCCAAATCAAATTCATTACTTTCTGCTGGGATACCAAGATGTAAATATGTTGCAGTTCCATTATTCTTATTCTCGTTTACAAGAACAGTATATTTTTTCGCTTTTTCACAAGTATATCTGTTATTCATATACCTATCAACAGAATTATTTTGTTTATCTTTATAGTTATAAACTACTTTGTCAAAATCAATTGTGAAACTATTAGCATTTTTTGGATTTTTATATTTATACCAATTTTGCGTATTTTCAGATTTCAAATCCAAAGACTTATCAACAATTTTATATGTGGCGAATCCATTCTTATCAACGCCAGTTCGTTCTGATACAACATAATAAATGATTTTTTGACCAGCATTAATATTATCATTAACCTCTGTCATAAGAGCCTGCCAATCACCATTAGCTAAAGTTCTTTTAAAACCATCTACTTTTTTCAAAGAATCTAAGGTAGCTTTATTTGCCAAATCATTTATGGTTACTTTTATTGTCAAACCCATAATCGCAGCAAAAGCCGCAATTACAGAAACTAACACAAATATAATTGTAATTGAAATTCTGTTAAAACCTTTAAATAACGATTGATTTTGTATTTTCTTAATATCAATATCTTCCGGAGATACTGCATTTTCATTAGCCTTTGCAGTAGTTTTTGACTTTACTTTTAATTTTTTATTTTTTTTATTAAGCAAGACTCTCGTGCACCTTAAATTTTATACTACCTTATAAGTATATTTAACAATATTTTTTAAGGTATGACAAGCCTATTTATTACTGTTTTCAATCTGTTTTCTAAAACAATATTGAACAAGTGCTATTCTGTCGTGACTAGAAATATTATTAAAACGTCCAGAAGATATAAAGCTATTGCCATTTGTTTCTATTCTTATAGGTTCAAAAGTGCATTTTGCTTTTTCATTATCAATTTTAATTTCAAACGAATATTCAGCCAATAAATCTAACTGTTCATCAGTTAAAACCTTAAACCCGCCAGCACTAAGGTCAATGATTTTAGCAACAATTTCCTTTTTATCTTTAACAAGAACCACTTCTTTATTTACATTAATTCTTGAATATTCGCGCCTTTGAAGGTACCTATAATTTATAGGAAACCACATAGAAACGAGATTATCTTTTACTTCTTTTACTATTGTTTCAAAATACAATTGCCCCTTTGATGTCATTGCGAACAATTCAACAGATTCATCAACCTCATATTTGCCATTTGCTTCAAGTTCAACTTCAAATTCTTCTTCATCAACTCGCACAACTTTGCATTTAGTAGCATTATCAATGCTTCTTGATAAAATATTAAACTCTTTATTTTCTAAAATTTCACTTCTCATAACTTCTCGTTTCTTTCTTTTAATGTAAGTTATTTTTTAGATTTTTTCAATAGCTTTTTCTGGTCCTAAAACAGTAAATACATATGGTTTAGAAAAATATTTATTTGCTGTTTTTATTATATCCTGTACACTAACTGAATTTATCAATGCAGGATATTGTTCTAAGAATGTATAATTTCTTCCTGTAATTTCTAGCGAATTTACAACAGAAGCTTTGTCCATATTTGTTTCCATTGATAACACAAAGTTTCCAAGCAATTTATCCTTTGCCTCAGATAGTTCTTTATCTGTAACAAATTCTTTCTTTAATTTGTCAATTTCACCAAGCATACCAACTTGTGCTTGCTCAATATTCTTTGGATTTGTCGCTATATAAAGAGCAAAAACACCCTTATTTGTGTTGGCAGCAAAACTAGAACCAACTTGATAAGCAAGACCTTGTTCATCACGCAATTGAACAAACAATCTTGAACTCATGCCAGACCCTAAAATTGAATCTATAACTTGAAGAGTAGCCCAATCTTTTAAGTTTGTTACACCATCAGTCAACCAACCATTAATCAACCAAGCCGCTTGGGTTTCTTTTTCTACCTTAACAACCTTTTTCTTTAATAATGGTCTATATTTGTTTTTAAAATTGGCCAAATTAATTTTAGGACTATTATCATTTACCAATAATTCAGAAAAATAATTAATATATTCTTGCTCATCAACATTACCATTTATAGTTATTACAACATTTTGAGCAGGGAACAAACTCTTATAGAATTCTAAAACATCTTCTCTTTGAATTGAAGGAATAGTTTTTTCCAAAACTTTTCCAGTATTGCCATATGGAGTATCTTTCCAAACAGCCGTTTTAAATTCGTCAAAAGCCAATGAATCTGGAGTGTTTTTTTGATTTTTAATTGCAAATAACTTATCTGCTTTAACCCTTTCTACCTCAAAAGCATCAATTGAAGCTTCTTTTGCTACCTGAGAAAAAATATCAAGTGCCAAATCTTTTTCATTTTTTGTAAACTTTGTCACTAGGCTAAATGAATCTCCTCGTGCTGCTGGAGCCAAACGAATACCATTTTCTTCCAACAATAGTGATAATTCTTGATTTTTGTATTTTTTAGTACCTTTTAACATAGTTTCAGCAGTAATAGAAGCAACTCCAGGAATTTTCTCTAAATTATTACCACCACGTGAAGCCATTTCTAATGCAATAATATCATTTGCTGTATTTTTAGTAATAACCAATATTGCACCATTTTCTAGCTCATATTTTGTTGTTATTCCATCACTATTTAATATTTTTGCTTGATAGTTTTTAGGTTCTGTCTTTTTAATTTCAGGTTTACCTTCTTTTGATGGCAACACAATAGAAATAACCGCCTCATTTTGATTTAAGTACGTTTTTGCAACCCTTTTTAAATCTTCTGCTGTAACTTTGTTTATATTATCTAAGTAATTCTTATAGTAAGAAATATCACCGGCAACAGTTATTGTATAGCCAATTTCACTAGCTATATTTGAAACAGATTCTCTTGAATAGTATGTATCACGTTCAATGATATTTTTTGCTTTTTGAATTTCTTCTTCAGTGATTTCATTTTTTTGCAATTTTTCTATTTCTTCAAAAATAGCAGCCTTCAATCTTGGAATATCTTCTGTTAAATAATTCGCTGAAACATAAAAAATAGAATCATCTCTCATAGAAGAATGTGAAGATGAAATTGAATGAACAAGTTGTTTGTGTTCTTTTAGATTTTTATATAGTCGTGAAGATTTACCATCTCCCAAAATAGTTGCTAAAACATCTAACGCATAAGAATCTTTGCTATCAATCTTGTGACAACCTTTAAAACCAACCAAAATATATCCTGTCTCAACATTCATATCCAGTTTATTTTCTATTTGAGAAGAAGGTTTTTTATCCATTTTATATATTGGCTTATATGGTTTTACATTTACATCTACTGGTCTATTAAATTTTTCTTTTACAGCCGCTAATGCTTTTTGCGTATCAACATCGCCTATAATAACAGTTGTCATATTTTGAGGAACATACCAAGTATTATAAAAACCTAAAACTTGTTCTCTAGAAATTGTTGAAATAACTTCTTTTGTACCAATTACATCACGTTTGTATGGGTGAGAACTATAAAATCCTTTAGCCATATTTCTATATAACTTTGTTGTTGGTCTATCATTATTTTTTGCAATTTCTTCTATTACAACTTTTCTTTCCTTTTCAAGTTCCTTTCTTGGAATTAAAGGATTTAAAAGCATATCAGAATGCAAATCTAAAGCCAAATCAAAATATTGAGAAGGAATTAAAATGTAATAATGAGTAAAATCCTTACTTGTTGCAGCATTTGTAACCGCACCTTTTGATTCAAGAATTCTATCAAATTCTTTAGCAGGATGTTTTGAGGTTCCCTTAAAAAATAAATGTTCTAAAAAGTGAGCCACACCATTATTTTCATCAGTTTCATTGATTGAACCTGTTTTTATCCAAGTATCAATGATAACAATAGGGTTATCGTGAACTTCTTTTATAACAACCTTTTGCCCATTATCTAAACTATATGTTGAATAATCAGCAGCAAAAGAAACTAAGCCCACTAAAACAAAAGCTATACTTAGAAAAATTCTTATCATTTTATTTCCTCAACTTATCCCCAATACAAATATTATACACACAAACGAATAAACTCTGACAACAAATAAACTAGCCTTCATAGATAGTTCTTAACATTCAGTAAAAAAAAGGCAATCCATTGAAAGGAAAATACTTTATCTATATATACAAAGAAACATCGGAATATGGAAAAGAATTTTTTTATTGGACAGAATCAACTTGCAAAAGCAGGTGAAATTGCCGCTATTAAAAAGACAGGCAGTAAGAATACATATTATTTAAAACAGGCTGGTAAAAAGGACAGCTTTACTTTAACGAACAAATCAGAAATTCGCAAGGAGTTTGAAGAAGTAAAGAACCAACAAGGTCTTATAGGAAAAGCTTGGGACGGATTTAAAAATCTTTTTGGAATGAAATCTGGCTCAAAGCACGTTGAAGAAATAATTAAAAAAGCAGAAAAAGGCGAAATAACACAAGAAGAAGCAAAAGAAGCAATCGCAAAATACAAAGACGGACAAAATACTTCCGTTGACGTTGTGGCAGACGTTACTTCTGGTATTTTATCAGTATTAGCCTTCACGTTAGCAGTTCCAACGGGAGGTGCTTCTCTTGCTATTGGTTTAGGTCTTGCAACAGCAGTTGGTGCAGGAATAAAAGTTGGTGTTAAAGCAACAGACGCATTAACAACAGGAAAAGAATATAAAGGAAAAGATTTATTATATGATACCGTAACAGGTGGAATTAATGGTTTATTAGGCCCAATCACAAATGGTGTCGGTAACACTGTAACAGCAACTATTGGGAAACAAATTACAAAAACAGTGGTAAAAGAAGGCGCAGAAGAAGTTGCCGAACAAGCTGTAAAACAAGGCATTAAACAAACAGCTAAAAATGTTATCTTAAACCAAACAGTAAATTTAACTGGCGGAACTGCTGCACAAAGAGCACTTGCAATTGGAGCAGGCATGGCTGTTGATGGGGCATTGGGTGGAGCTACTGATAACATGACTAGAGCTGCTCTTAATGGCGAAAATGTTCTTAAAGCAGGTGTTGAAGGCGCTATCGGCGGTGCTATTATGTCACCTATCATTGGTGGCGGATTTAACCTCGCAGGAAAAGCTGGTCACGCAATAAACAATAAAATCACAACAAAAATTATTCTTCCTGATGGAATAAAAACAAAATTTAAACAAGGCAGTATTGGCGACTGTGCACTACTATCAACAATCGATGGTATGATGAACAATCCAAAAACTGCAAAAGCATTCAAAAAATCCATAACAAAAACTGTAGGTGGCGACTATAACGTAAAAATCGGCGACCAAATTGTAAGAGTAACAAAAGACTCATTATCTGATGAAGTACTATCAGATAAAACTGGAATAAGAATATTTGAACAAGCATATAAGCAAATAGCTGGTGATATTGATGGTGGTTTTGCAGAAGTTGTAGCGCAACAATTTGGACTAAATCCAATTCATATCACCCAAGATTCAATTACAGATGAACTTTTAGACAACTTAGCTAAAAATCAAGGTGAAACTGTTCTTTCTTTCGGGACAATTGTAGATACAGACGGCGCAATTGCAGCAGAAGGCCAAAGACATTATTTCACAGTTAAAAATATTAACGCAGAAAATAAAACAGTAACATTAACAAGCCCTGTTGATACATCAAAAACAATTGAATTATCTTATGAAGAAGTAAAAGCAGCTGGTATTTCAATCGACGGTGGTAGTGTTAAAGAACTTGATTTGCCAACCATTGCAAGAAACACAAACGACGAAGTATTTCGTGCAAGTAAAACACAAGTTGATGACCTAGCAGCAACAAGAGCAGCTGCGAGAGTAACAGATGACCCAGAACTACAAAGTGCCCTTATTAGAATGGCAAAAGAAGAAGGAATTGTTATAAGAACAAAAGAAGATGCAATTCCTATATTACAAAGAATATATAGTGAAATAGATGATAAAAGAAATGTTGTTGTCCTTGATATTAACCCTCAAGATAATAATGGAATGCCAAAAAGTAATAATTTAATATCAAGATGGTTCTTAGAAGCAAATGGTATGGTTGATGAACAACTTATTACTTTAACAAACAGAGAACTATACAATTCAAAACTTCTACAAGTAAGAGATATATGTTCTGAATGGAAACCAAAAGATCCTATTCATAAAAAAATACAAAAACAAATGCAAAAATTACAGGGCAATCCACAAAACAACCCATTGAGTGTACAAAAAGCAAGAGAAATTATAGAAAACTGCAAAACGCTATCTCCTGATGAAATATTGCAAACATACTCAGAAGAAGAACTAGCTCAAGCACTTGCAAAAATTAATTCATCTGCCATAACAACCGTAAATAAAAATGGTGGATATGCAGCAGCACTAGCAGAACAACTAAATGATGCTATTTCAAAAACAAATGGAGAACCAATAACAATAGTTATACCAGATGATTGTTCTTTATCTGGCTCTAGTATCCTTTGTGATACCATAAAAATTCTAGATTTCTTATTTAAAAGAAACAATATAGAAACTGAAGTAAACATAGTTTTTGCACCAATGATTCTTGGCGACGAAGCACAAAAGGTTGTTTCTCAGTTCAATAATCCTGATTTGCCAATAGATGACGCATTCTTGAAGAAAATCAATGCACTAAGAGCAGATGGAGAAGAAAGCTTTAAGGGCGCAAGAGAAGCATTTGAAAGAATAAGAGGTCAAAAAAATGTTACTATTCAACTTTCAGATGAAAGCATAAAAGCAACCCACTTCACTCAAACAGAAACATTTAAACAAATTGGTGAAGAAAACCCAATTTTACAACAACAATTATTATATTTGATGCAAGGACCAATGGATGGCGATAACGCACTATTTGGTGGTTTTGGAAAATGCGGAGTTATGGTTGTTACACCAACAGACGAATTCCAAATCGGCGATAAAATATATGCAGGGAAAATACCAACTAACTCTGTTGGGTTTATGGAAGTATTAGGACAAGAATGCGGTGTATTAAACGATGGTATCCCAACTGATTCAAAAGGGGTATTCACTAAAGGTACAGGTGCTAAATATACAAGGTACTGCGAATGGAATGGATTAAGCCACCCAACAACAGAATCTGATAGAATTCCAATCCAAATAAAAAATGGCATTGTACAGCCAAAATCGGCATAACGGCTTTGATTTTCTCTCTAAATCGTGTAAAATAAATAATAAGGATTTAACAAATGATTCTAAATAGCAATAAAATAAGTTTTAAACCAACAAATAGGACTCAACAAGTGACACTTCCTGATAAAAAAATTATAGATGACTTATCTACACGACTTAAAAGTGGAGAACAATCAGCTCTTTCATATATTAAATCACTTAACGAATTTAAAGAAGACAATAATGGCATTGTAATATACAACCCTCAAAATGGTTCGTATATATATGGGAATTACTATGTTGTGCCTGGCTACATAGATAAAAGTTCAAAATTCTTTGATAATCTTAGATTTTTAAATAGAGCAGGTTTTTGTAAAACATCAGCACCAGAGCTTGTTGATTGCCATCAATCTGGCGACAAAAATTTTGGAGTTATCATATATAAACTAAATGATACAGAGGGTGGTATTTTACTTCCATACTTAGACGTAAGTTCTGAAATACCAATTGAAAGAAAAGAACGCTTCCTTGACGAGCAAGTTGTTTTACTAAAAAGCGCATCTTTATATAATCCTGCGGTAATGGAAGACCAAAGAGCTTGGGGTGTAACTCCTGATACTAAAAATATATATGTTGATTCTTGGTCAAGATTAGAAAAATGTCCATCACCAGAACAAAAAAAGACATTAATTCAACGTTTAAGAAGTTTATTAAAATAACTTAACAAAAGCTCCTTTTATGGCAACTTATGTTTTTTAGAATAGTTACCTAAGATATGATAAATGTAGCATCTAAATCAGAACAAAATCCTGCAATCTATCTAAGTAGAATGCCAATGGAAACGATACAAAAGCAGCAAATAAACTTTAGTAATGATAACGAATGGGATATTTGCTATAAGTACAGTTATCCATACAATGTTTTATGCAATTTTTCTCCATCTTCTTTTGTACTAGATGAAGTTAGCATTAATTCAATGGAAGGCTTTTTGCAGTCATTAAAAATTGCAGACCCAAAAGAACAAAGAAGCGTTTGCCAATTACCAGGTTTCCTCGCTAAAAAAGTAGGAAATTATATGAGAAGAAGTTCGCAATATGATGGCGTTCATTTGTATTGGAATGGCAGAGCAATAGATAGAAACTCAAAAGAATATCAAGAACTTTTAAATAAAGCATATAAAGCTAAATTTTCCTATGATAAAGATTTTAGAGAAATCTTAGGCGAATCAAAAGGAAGAAGACTTACTCATAAAATTGGAAAAACAGCTCCAGAAGAAACTGTTTTAACAGAAGAAGAGTTTATTAGCCATTTAGATGTTCTTAGACAACCAAAAACTTTATCTGACGTAATAGGGATAATTACATCAACAATAAGAACATCTTTAGATGGCACAGCAAAAGCACCAAGTGCTACAAGAAAACTATCAAATTTAAAAACCACATTTATTAATTCTCACACAATGTGTGGTGAAGATGTATTTAAAAAAGATACACCATCACTTAAAGAACTTAAAAAAGCTGGTGTAAAAAATGTAATACAAATTGGAGTTTCAGAAAACGAACAAGCAACAAACAAAAATGCGGCTCAAAGCAACGGAATTAATTATTTCTGCCTAAATTTCCCTTGCGAAAATCCAGACAAATTTGCAAATGAAGATTTAATAAATTTGATAAATATGTTGAATAGCGATGAAATTTCATACATTTGTTGTGAATTCAGACAAGATTGTAACCCTGTATTAGCCATAAATTATTTATTTAATCCAAAAGCAAGTATTGCAGATTCTCTATTGTTTGGGGCACCAAGAAAAAAATTCGTACAAAATATTGCTTCTATCATTACAAAAAACATTACCCCAGAAACCAAAATGGAACTGGGGTGGAATGAAACATTCGAAGAAGGTTTACAAACACGTAAAACAATTCTTCAAGAAATAAATGGATAAGTTACGCCGAAATACTCTTCATTGCTTCTGCAATTTGAACAGACAAATCAACTTCTTTGATTTTGCCAATTGCATTAGGTTTTGAAGGCATACTATTTGTTACAATAATCTCTTTAATTGGAGCATCATTTAATCTTTGCATAGCTGGTCCATTAAATAAACCGTGAGCAGCGCATACATAAATATCTTTTGCACCGTGTTTTTTCAACATCTTTGAAGCTTCTGCAATTGTACCTGCTGTATCAATCATATCGTCAAATATAATACAGTTTTTACCTTCAACATCACCAATTAAGTCTTCTGCAGTTGCTTGATTGTGTGCTGCGCGGTGTTTATAAATAATCGCCTTATCACAATCCAAAGCTTTTGCTAGTTTATCAACTCTTTTTGTACCACCAAGGTCTGGGCTAACAACAACTAAATCTTCAATTCCTTGTGATTTAATATAATCTCTCATTAATTCCATTGATTCTAAGTGTGTTACTCTCATATCATTAGAAACAAAACCTTGAATTGCTGTTGCGTGTAAATCTGTTGTAATAATTTCATCTACACCTGCGGCTTTTAATAAATCCATATTAACTTTTGCAGCAATTGCTTCGCCTGGCTCTGTTTTTCTTTCTTGTCTTGCATAATCAAAACTTGGAAGAACTGCGATTACTTTGTCAGCACCAGCTCTTTTTGCAGCATCTGCTTTTAAATATGTTTCCATCAAGTTATCATTAACACTATTTCCACCAACAGGCATTAAGTAAACATCTTTACCTCTAACCGGTCCAGCAATATTTACATAAGTTTCGCCATTTGCAAATCTTTTTACTACTGTTTTTGTTGGTGTAACACCTAAATTACTTTCAATTTTTTTCTCTAATGGGGTTGGAGTTGAAGATGGGATAATCCCAATTTTATCCGCCAATGAATCTGCTCCTTTAAAGCAAAAAATATCCGCACTCGCTGGGCGTAGTGCGGACATTGAAACTTTATTTGCAGACACATTATTCTTCGGATAATTGTAAAACGGCTTTCCTAAAGCTGTAATTCGCATAAATACATCCTTTTCTTTGTTATTAACTAATACGCTAGTGTCTC
>CAZNLZ010000002.1:0-5811 GCA_964574225.1 uncultured Muribaculaceae bacterium
TAAATAATATGAACAAAATTGGTTTTATTGGTGGTGGAAAGATGGCAACAGCCATTATGAAGGGTATTATAAACTCTAATTGGTGCAGTGCTGAAAATATTATTGTATCTGATAAAAATGAGGAAGCTTTAAAAAATTTAGAAGAAGAATATTCTATTAAAACTTCACTTGATAATATTGAAGTTGTTAAAAATTCAAAGATTATATTATTAGCCGTGAAACCATTTGTTCTAAAAGATGTTTTAATGGAGATAAAACCTTTCTTAACAAAAGAGCATATTATATTTTCGATTGCTGCTGGAATTTCTATAAAAACTATGGAAGAAATAATTGGTGATATTCCTGTTGTTCGAATAATGCCAAACACTCCTGCTTTAGTTAACGAAGGCATGAGTGCGATATGCAGGGGAAATTTTGCGCAGGAAGAACATTCTAAAATTGCGTTAGATATTTTTAAAAGTGTTGGAAAAGTTGTTGAATCTGATGAAAAATACATTGATATAATAACAGCTATTTCTGGAAGTGGACCAGCGTTTTATTATTATATTATCGATGAAATTGCAAAAGCTGGTGAAAAGTTGGGTTTAGACTATCAAACTTGTTTGAAACTTTCAGCTCAAACTGCCTATGGTGCTGCAAAAATGATTATGGAAACAGAGGTTAGTCCTAAACAGTTAATTATTAATGTAACAACACCAGGAGGATGTACTGCTGTTGGCAATGAAGTATTAAAAGAAAAAAATGTATCAGAAATACTTGAAGAAACAATAGAAAAAACAATGTTAAAAGCAAGAATATTAGGATAAATTATGAAATATAAGAGTTGTCATTTAATTGAGCATGGAATGATTTTTGCTTGGCAAAAAGTAATGACTTGTTGTATGTATGGTTCAAATGATGGTTTTGATATTTTATATAATAATTATTTTGCCTCTAAAAATTTTTCTATTGATGAAATATTGAAGAAAAAGAAAGAACAGCGTGAGCAATTTAAACAAGGTAAAATCCCTTGTGGTTGTGTAAATTGTCATAATCTTGAAGAAAAAGATTGGGATGATGAAGATTATATTAAATATATTTATGTTTCACATTGGACGAAGTGTAATTGTAATTGTTTCTATTGTTATTATGATGCTTATAAAAACTTTTTCCAAAAATTTAAAAATGCAAAGTTGTTGCCATTGCTAAAACAAATGCGAAAAAATGGGCAATTAAAAAACGATGGTTATTTGATAATTACAGGCGGGGAGCCATCTTGTTTGGATGAATTGGGTTCAATAATAGATTTTTCCTTGAAAGAAAGAATAAAAGAAATATATTTAAATTCTTCTTGTATTAAATATGAAAAATCAATTGAAAAAGCATTAAAAAAAGATAATATTGAGCTTACTTTATCATTAGATTGTTCTACAAGAGAAATGTACAAAAAAATAAAAAGAATAGATGCTTTTGATAAAGTTATAAACAATATGAAAAAGTATGTAAAAGCTCAAGCAGAAAAGAAAACAGCTGTTCGAATAAAGTATATTATTCTTCCGAATGTAAATGATACAAAAGAGGAAATAGATAACTGGTTAGTTTTGTGTCAAAATATTGGAGTAAAGAAGGTTCTTCTTGATATTGAAACTGGATGGTATCAGAAAAATAAAAATAATATACCAGTTCAAGTTAAAGATTTAATTTCATATTTTAAAGAGAGGGCTTTGCTTCTTGGTTTTGAAATTGATTTTTATAGTCATGTAGCACAAATAAATCATGAAATGCAAAGCGAAAATGGAGAATTATAATTATGACAAAAAGAGCGTTGATTAGTGTATGGAATAAAGATAAACTTGTTGAATTTGCAACTGAGTTAGTTGAAAAATATGATTATGAAATTGTTGCGACAGGTTCAACTTTTGATTTATTAAAACAAAATAATGTTAAAGCGAAGGAAATAAGTGAAATCACTGGTAAAAGACAATTAATCAATGGGAAAGTAAAAACATTGTATCCAGATGTTTTTGCTGGAATTTTGGCTGATACAAATAATGAATCAGAAAATGCTGATGTTAAAGCAAATAATATAAATTTATTTGATATGGTTGTTGTTAATTTTTATCCATTTGAAGAAGCTGTTAATAAACAAGTTGAGGAGCTTGAATTAACAAATACAATTGATATTGGTGGTCCGTCTATGTTAAGAGCGGCAGCAAAAAATAATAAAAGAGTTTTGGCTGTATCATCACCAAATCAATATAAAGAGGTTTTGGCAGATTTGGCAGAACATAATGGAAATTCTTCTTTGAAATTAAGAAGAGAATATGCTCTAAAAGTTTTTGAAAAAACGATTGATTTTGACTCAAAGATTCTTCATGAGTTATCAAATAGATATGAAGAAGATTCTAATAATTATTTTGCGATGAATATTAAAAAAGCAAAAGATTTAAGATACGGTGAAAATCCTCATCAAAGCGCAAGTATTTATTATACAAATAATACAATTGACTATGATGTATTAAATGGAAAAGAGCTTTCTTATAACAATATATTGGACGCAACTGCTTGTACAAATATTTTAAGTGAATTCTATGATGTATGCGCAAGCGTTGTTATAAAACATAATTCACCTTGTGGTGTTGCTTTAGGTAAAGATATTGTTGAAGCTTGGCAAAAAGCTTTAGATTGTGACCCATTGAGTGCTTTTGGTGGCGTTGTTGGTTTTACTCAAGTTGTAAATGAAGATTTAGCGAAACAATTAACAGCAATGTTCTTAGAAGTTATTATTGCTCCAGATTACACTCCAAAGGCTCTTGAAGTATTACAAACAAAGAAAAATTTGAGAGTAATTAAATTAAATACTTCACTTGAAGAATATAAAAATCATCAAAGTGAAGAAATAAGAATTACTCCATTTGGAACATTAGTTCAAGTTGTAGATAAAGGTGAATTAGAAAAAGATAACTTTAAAGTTGTGACAAAAGCGAAACCAACTGCAGAATTGGTTGAAGATATGATTTTTGCTTGGAAGATAGCAAAGCATGCTAAATCTAATGCTATTGTTATTGCAAAAGATTTTAAAGCAATCGGTATTGGACAAGGTCAAACAAGCAGAGTTGATGCATTTGAAATTGCCTTAAATAAAGCTTGTGATGGTTCTAAAGACGCAGTTGCTGCTTCTGATGGGTTCTTCCCTGCAATAGATAATATTCATGTTGCCGCGCAGGGTAGAATTGCAGCTATTATTCAGCCTGGTGGAAGCATTAAGGATGAAGAAGTTATTAAAACTGCAGATAAATACAATATTGCTATGATTACAACAGGCATGAGACATTTTAAACACTAATATGAATAAAAAAGAAATTAAAACATTATCAATAGGACATTTTGTAATAGACGCATATTCGGGCTTCTTAAATCCGATTATGCCGTTTATCGCAGCTAAAATTGGTATTACAATGGCAATTGCTACCGTTTTGATTTCTATTTCTAATTTAACGTCATCTCTATCTCAGCCATTTTTTGGCTATATTGCCGATAAATGGCAAAGAAGATTTTTTATCTTTTGGGGAATGTTAATGGCATCTTTATTCCTATCTTTTTTAGGAATTGCACATAATATTTGGACGCTTGCTTTATGTATAATTCTAGGACATATGGGTGTGGCTTTTTTTCATCCTCAAGCAAGTAGTATAGTTTATAGTTATTCAAAAACAGCAGAGTGCAGTAAAGATATTAGTATATTTATTGCAATGGGAACTTTTGGTTTTGCATTAGGACCAGCAATATCTTCTGGAATTACTCAACAATTCGGACTTGAAAAATTACCTTTTTCTTGTTTCGTTGGGATAATAATGGCTTTTATTCTTTTAAAAAATGTTCCAAAATTATCAGAAATACAAGTAGAAAAACCTAAAGTATCTGTTATTGGTGCATTAAAAGCTATATTAAAAAACAAACCAGTTTCAATATTAGTTGGTGCTTCAATAGTAAAATCATTTGTTGTTTCATCTTTTCCAATTATTCTTCCTTTTTATTGGAAGTCAATTGGTTATAGTGTTGCTAACATTGGAATAATTTTGTTGGTGTTTATGCTAGCAGGTGCATTGGGTGTTATGACAAGTCCTTTGCTTGAGAAAAAAGTTGGAATAAAAAATGTGTTTTATATCTCGCTTATGAGTGTTGCACCATTAGGTTTTATTTTTTACTTATCAAAAGGTAGTGGCGTACTTGCTCTTGTTTCCTTTTTCTTAATTGGTTATGTAAGTTTGTTAGCTTCACCTGTAAATATGGCATTAGCTCAAAAATTAATGCCTGAATTTAAAAGTATGATTTCTGGTTTTATTGGTGGTTTTAGCTGGGGTGTTATTGGTATTTTACTTCCTGTAATAAGCTTATTAGCAGAAAAAACAGGATTTATGAATATCCTGTTTTTAATGACTCTTATACCTTTGATGTTTGCATACTTTATTAAATATTTACCAGAAGAAAATTAAGATTTTGGGGCTTCTGCTGGTGTTTGATTTTGTTGTTGATTAATATATAAAAGAGCTTGAGCGTCATTTAATCTTCTTTTTGCTCTTTCCCATAAACTGCGTCTTTGTTGATGTGTACAATCTGCTAAGTCATTTGGAGTGTTTTCTGTTGAAATTGCCATTCTTTCCATTAGGTTAACTCTGTTAAAGAATTTTCTATTTGTCGTTTTTAAGGCTTCTTTAGGGTCTATTCCTGATTGTTTTGCAATACTTGCGGCTGTGTATAAAATGTCACCCATTTCTTCTTCCATGTGGTCAAAGTTTTGAGCTGTCATATTTTCTTGGTATTCTTGTCTTGCAACTTTGAATTCTTCAAATTCTTCCATTAAACATTCGTCCCAAGCTTGTTGTGATTTTACAAAGTTTATTTTATGAGTAACATCATCAATCTTTGTAAATGTATCAAATACATCATTGTTGTTTGGGTTAATGCCTTTCATATATCCCAAAGGTGGAACTTTTGCCTTCTTTGTTATAGAAAATGGGGCAAGCAATTCTAGATAGTTTGTGCTTGTTGGTCTTTGAGGTTGTTTCGCTCTCATTGCTGGTGATGTCATATATGAAGAATTAAATTGAATTTGCATTTTACACTCCTTTTCTAGCTTCAAAAACTATAAAAATTTTTTTTGCTAATAAAAAGACCCCTAATGGGGTCTTTTTTTTATCCAAATGGATTTGGTGATTCTTCTTCAATGATATCTTCGTACTCTGGTGGTGCACAATCAGGTTCGCTTGGTGTTGTGTCCACAGTTGGGGTATCATCAACTGTTGGTGTTGTATCCACAGTTGGCGTATCATCTACCGTTGGAGTTGTATCAACTGTCGGAGTTGTATCTGCAGTTGGTTCGCCCCAGTCAGGGTAAACGTCACTTGGTTCAACTGGTGGTACATCACTTCCTGTTGGTAACTCTGGTATATCTGGTTCTGTTACCGTTGTATCTTCTGTCGGTGTTGTATCAACAGTTGGTGTTGTATCAACAGTAGGCGTTGTATCAACAGTAGGTGTTGTATCAATTGTCGGTGTCGTATCAACAGTCGGTGTTGTATCAATCGTTGGCGTTGTATCTTCTGTTGGAGTTGTGTCAACGGTTGGAGTAGTATCAATTGTTGGTAATGTTGGAGTTGGTTCCTCCTCAATTGGCTCTGTAGGTTCAGGGTCGCATGTCGGAGTGGTATCTACAGTCGGAGTTGTATCGATTGTTGGAGTAGTATCTTCCGTTGGTGTTGTGTCAACAGTCGGAGTCGTATCGATTGTTGGAGTAGTATCTTCCGTTGGTGTTGTGTCAACAGTCGGAGT
>CAZNLZ010000002.1:5911-18396 GCA_964574225.1 uncultured Muribaculaceae bacterium
TCGTATCGATTGTTGGAGTAGTATCTTCCGTTGGTGTTGTGTCAACAGTCGGAGTCGTATCGATTGTTGGAGTAGTATCTTCCGTTGGTGTTGTGTCAACAGTCGGAGTTGTATCAATTGTTGGGGTTGTATCTTCTGTTGGCGTTGTGTCAACAGTTGGTGTTGTGTCAACAGTTGGAGTTGTTTCAACTGGGACATCATCACATGGACAATCTACGTAGCTAAAGTCAGGTAAAATTATCTTGTCACCAGTGTATAGAACAGCATTGTGTCTTCCTGTGCCACCAACTTCTTTACGCCAGCCGCCTTCTTCATCGCCATAGATTTCTGGGTTTGCGTCCATTACGGCTTTTTCAAGTGCGTAGTATTGTTCACTGTATAGCTCAATACCCATAGCTTCTAAATCATAGCTGTTTGCAATAATTCTAGATAAACAGTTGTTGTCATCGTTATCTGTACTCCAAGCTTCTACATTGACGTATTTGTTTCCATCATCGTCGGTTAAAATTCTGTCATCTGCTTGCAATACAGAATGGATTGTATTTTCATCAACCATAGTTTGGCAAGAACAATCAGGCTCGCAGCAGTCGTCATCACAGCATAAAGCGTGTGGGTCTTCAACTTCTGCTTCATCACATAGCTCTAAGAATGCTTTAATATCATGGTCGTCAATCTTTTTCTCGCCATCTTCACAGTCAGAAAGTTGAGCAAACCAAGCAAGGTCTTCTTCGCTCATACCATCTGTTCCATCGTATTGTGACAGAGTATCATAAAGCTTTCCTAACTGTTCTTCTGTCATCATTTTGTCGCCCCATTGTCCCATGAGGCTTTTTATGAAGGAATCTTTGTCTTTCAAACGTTCATTGAATTCTTCGCCATTTGTTGTGCAATTAAATAAATTTACGTCTTCAATTAAATCACCTTCCGCACCTTTTAGTCCTTGAAAAGCAGAACCGTGTGTCTTGTTAAAGGTTTTCAATAAATTTTCAAAATCTGGATTCATTTAACACTCCTATTTTCTACTACCTTTTTTTCTACCTATCGACAAATAAAAAAATAACTTTAGAAAAATAAGAGGTTTATAAAGTTATGTAAAATTAACTTTATATAATATCAAATACTACTTTTGAGGAATTTTAAAAACTTAGTTATTAGTGAAAGAATAAATTATGAATATTTCATCAATTAGTTTTTGTGGAAATAATAATCAATCCAAATATACATACAGAGATACAGAATCTCAACGTTATGTTGATGAATTAAGAAGAGAAGCTGGATTTGACTCTTATCAAAAGAGTACAGAATCAACAATTATTAACACAAGCAGAAAACCTCAACATCATTTTAATCCTTATAAAGTGCTTTGTTTGGCGGGTGTAACTTTAAAAATGCTTTCAATGCTACATTCTTGTGCAACGGAGCCAGCAAGTGTTGTTGATGTTAATGCAAAGGCTGGTGAAAGTCTTTCTGATTATGCACTTGTGTATAATATCGACGAAGAGGCAATAAAAGATTATAATAATTTATCGAGTCCTGTACTTGGTAGTGATACAGTTCTTTCAATCCCTTCAACCTTTAATCATCCTATTTGTGATGAAATAGCTGAATATACTTTTGATTTATATAGTAAGGACCTTGATGAACAAGAACAGGCAGAACTTGTTTCTGATATTGAAGAATTAAGAAAATTGCAACAATTGCAATCAGAAATAGCTACTATGTACACAGATGGTGATTATGCATATTTCCTAATTACATTGCCAACTGATGAAACTGCAACTGAAACTCAAGCAGGATATGGTGGTCATATTAATGTTGAACAGTTCAAAGAAATCTTTGGTATTAAAGATGGTGTTATAAAAGACCATAATAATATTGATTATACTTGGTGTGGCAATGAATATGGCAGTTATATGGACTATACAATTGCTACTTTATATAATGGTCAAACAATAAAAGTTCCAGTTAAATCTGTTGCTGTAAAATATATTGATGCATTAAATGATTAATTATAGGAAGACACTTCCTTGTCTTAAAACTTTGCAAGAATCTTTTGTTACCAATACAACGGTTGATTCTTCGCCTTTGCAAGTGTATCCACAGTCATCAAAAACGTAATCAACAAAATCCCCAATGGAATTTTTTGCTTCTTCATAAGTTTTAGATGAAGGATGTTCTGATAAGTTTGCACTAGTTGTTGCAAGGACTCCTCCATCAATAATTGAACATAGTTCTTTGAAAAATTCATTGTCAGGAACTCTTATTCCAACAGTATTTTTATTAGATGTAATGTAATTTTCTGTTCTTTCAGATTTTTCTAGAACTAATGTTAATGCTCCTGGAAAATATTTGGAAATTAATTTTTCTGCATTTTGTGGGATTTCTTTTACGAATGGTGTTAATTTTGAAACATCATTAGACATTAAAATTAAAGGCTTTGTTCTATCTCTACCTTTAATTTCATAGATTTTATCTACCCCTTTTTTTGATGTCGGCAAACAGCCTAAACCCCAGACTGTATCTGTAACAAACGCTATTACTCCGCCATCTTTTAATGTTTTATTTAATAAATTTTTGTCTAATGTAATTTTTAACTCTTTCAATTAACTCTCCAACGTATTCTATTTTGAATATAGCTGCAAAGACGATATATGTTGCCATGCTTAATCCAAAAATTACGAAAGTTTTAACAGCTAACATAATCCAAGAAATATTTTGAATTTGCCAGTTAATATATAATATATAATTTAATCCAAAAGCAAAAATTGCAGCTACAATCATTTTTGATAGATTTATAAAATATTTTTTGTATCCTAAATCAATTCTTTTTGTTAGTAACAATCCAAGAACAGTTGCATTGAATAGTGTAACTAAAGATGTTGATAATGTGATTGCCGCAATTCCTAATTTGTTAATAAATAATGCGTTTAAAATAAATTTCAAAATAATTGAAGAAAATGCAACTATAAAAGGTGTTTTAGAGTCATTAAATGAGTAATATATTCTTGTAATGGAATCTCTAAATACATATGGAATAATAGCTAAAGATAAAAATATTAAAGCTTGAGAAACCATATATGTTGCATCTGATGTGAATTCTCCACGTTGGAATATTAATTGAACAGCGTCATATGCAAGCATTATAATTCCAAACATTATTGGTATTGCAATGAAGTTTAATAATCCTACACCTTTATGAAAATAATATTTAATGTCGTCGAACTTCTTTTCTCCAACCAATTTTGAAAAAATTGGGAATAGCGGAACTAAAAATGCTGTAACTAAAATGCCAACAGGAAATTGAAATACTCTATTTGCATAACCTATTGCAGTCCAAGCTCCTTCTCTTAATTGCGAAGCAAAGAACATATCAACATAAACATAAATTTGTCCGATTGTTGAACTTAATGCTGCTGGGAAAACCAATTCAACAAGGTTTTTAAGTTCTGTATTATTTTTTATATCTAAGTTTGGTTTTAATTTATAGCCTAATTTCTTTACCGCAGGAACTTGTGCTAAGAATTGCAATAAAGCACCTATTGATGTTGCAATAGCTAAAGAAATTCCTAATTTATCTCCTTTTGTAAATGCTATAATTAAAATGATACTTAAACTCATTAGTACTGGTGAAATATTTGGAAGAAGGAAACATCTATAAGTTATTAATAAACCATAATAAATACCTATAATTCCACCAATTAATATAACCGGAGTCATTATTTTTAAGTGTGTGCTTGATAATGAAATAAGTTCTGTATTATTCCCATGAATAATAAATGCCATTATTTGTTCGGAAAATATAAATACTAATATTGCGAGTATTGCAAAAACAATAAATGTTGATGTTAGGAATGTATTGAATAATTTATTTACCTTTTCAGATGGTGTTTTTTCATCTGGATTAACTAGTTTTGCAAAAACGCTGACAGTTGCACTGTGAAATGGCCCGCCAACTCCGCCCATTAATATTATTGCTAAAGAAGGGATTTGGTAAGCATAAAAATACGCGTCAGATAAAAGTCCGGCACCAAAATAGTTCGCGATACAAATATCACGTAAAAAACCAACAAATTTAGATATTATAGTTACAAATGCAATTAACCAAGCAGCTTTAAGTATAGAAGATTCTTTATTCATTACAATCCTCCGCCTCTTTAATTACTGCATGTATTTCAACAAATGAACTCATATCAACATCTTCATCCATAATAATGAAAGAAAGTTTATTTTCGCCTTCATTTAGGTATTTAGAAATATCTGTTTTTACTTCCTCTTCCTTCAATTTTATATCAAGTTCTTTATTATTAACAATGACTTTAATTTTATCTAAGTCACAAGGATTTTTTATAAATAAAAATGCTTCTTCATTTTCACTATAAAAAACTTTTTCCTGAATTTTAAAGTTTGCATAAACTTTAAATGGCATTGTCGCAAGTTTTATTCCTTGATAATAGTGCTGTAGAATTCTGTCATAAGAATAACCAAGTGAGCCCATTTTGCCTGCTCCCCATTGGCTTAGTCCAACTCCGTGCCCAAAACCACCGCCATTGAATTTATATACAGGTGTTTGTGCATCTATTTTCGAAATTACAAAGTTTGCACTTGGCAGAGATATTCCATTCTTTTGAAAACATCTTCTAATTACAAGTTCTTTTTGAACAATAAATGTATTTTTATCAGTTTTTATTTCAAGTTCAACTATTTTTCCAGAATTTCCTCTTTTTAATGGTGTAATAGAAACTAACTTTCCAAAATCATTAGATGAGGTTAATTCTGGCTTTATAAAACCTGTTTTTGATTGTGCGATAATTGTTTTTCTAAGCACATCTTCTAGCTCTGCTTTATTCCATTCCTTTGACCATCTGTAATATGGTGAAGCATCATCAAATGCTTCAGGTTTTGTTGTATAAAACTCTATAGCTTTTTCTTCTGTATTTAATGGTTCAAAAACTCTGTTATCTGGGACAGAAGAAAGGTAATGAATTTCTTTTGATGGGAAACTTTTTGTTTCTGGATCAGAAAAAGCAAACTCATAACTTTCTGTATATCCACCAGCTGTTGAACTATATAACGCTAGAATAGGTTTATCTTCGTTATCAAGTGCAACAATTCCGTTTGTTTTTTCAATTGCTTCATCTGATAAAATATCTTCTGTATTTGCACCAAAATAAACTTGGCAAGCAACAGAATCGCACACATCAAATTCTTCAAATGCTTTTATTCTTGGTGTGACAGCATAGTTTCTAGCTGCAACAGTTTGTGCTTTTAATGCTTCTAACCCAAATCTTACAGGCATTTCATTTGGGACAACACCTCTTAAATAATTTTTAAGACTTAATACGTTAACGATAGAAAATTTACTTATATCTTTAGAACTTCTTACAAGCTCTATAAACCCACGATAAGAAGCTTGGGCTCCTTTTCTTTTTAATCCTTCAATTGAAACAAAATAGCCTTCTTTTGGACGAATTAAAACAGGTCCTTCTAAATTTTTTGCAAGTAAAATATTATCAATGTAAACTCTCAATAAGTTATTTTCATTTGTTACTTTGATTTTTTCTGCATTTTCGCTTATTGGGATTGTATAACCACTAGCAGAATCCATTACTTCCATATTTTGGGCATCAAGGAAAACTATATTATCAAATAGGTATGTTTTAAAATTTGTATTACTTATACCAACACGAACAGGGATTTTGCTATCATCAGCTTTTACTGCTGGAATAAACAAAACTAACGCAAACAATATATATATTAATTTTTTGCTGAACTTACACATGTGCTTTCCCTGATTGTTATTATTATAGACTAAAGAGGAAATAAAGGTAACAATTTCGGAAAATCGTTGTATAATTTGCTTATGAGTTTAAATTCAACACCGGCATCAGAAAGAATACAAATAGGATTTTTTGGCAGAACAAATGTTGGAAAATCTAGCGTCGTTAATGCTGTAACTAATCAAACTTTATCGTTAGTTTCAGATGTTAGTGGCACAACTACAGACCCTGTTTCTAAGGCTATGGAACTTTTGCCACTTGGTCCTGTTTCAATTATTGATACGGCAGGTTTTGATGATAATAGCGAACTTGGTCATCTTAGAATTGAAAAGACAAAGCAAGTTATAAACAAAATTGATATAGCTGTTTTGGTTGTTGATGCAAAAATTGGAATAACTCCAATTGAAGAAGAATTTATTAATATATTTGATAAGAAAAATATAAAATATATAGTTGCATATAACAAATCAGATTTACTTGATGAAATACCATTACAAAAAAGTAATTATATATATATAAGTGCGACTGAAAATATAAATATATACGAATTAAAGGAGTTAATTGCCTCTATATATTCAAAGGAAGAAGAAAAGTTTCTTTTAAAAGATGTTGTTAACGCTGGTGATTATGTTGTTATGGTTACGCCAATTGATTCGTCTGCTCCAAAAGGAAGAATTATTCTTCCTCAGCAACAAGTATTGCGTGAGTTGTTAGAAATTGGGGCAATTACAACTGTTGTAAAAGATACAGAATTAGAGAATGTACTAAAAATCAAGAAACCTAAACTTATTATTACAGATTCTCAAGTTTTTAATAAAGTATCTGCAATTATACCAGATGATGTCCTTTTGACTTCTTTTTCAATTTTGTTTGCAAGATATAAGGGCGTATTAAAATCAGCAGTGCAAGGTGTAAATACAATAAATAAGCTTGAAGATGATGATGTTATTCTTATCTCGGAAGGTTGTACTCATCATCGTCAGTGTGAGGATATTGGAACTGTTAAAATTCCAAATTGGCTAAAGAAATATACAAACAAAAATCTGAAATTTGAATTTTCATCTGGAGGTACTTTCCCTTGTGATTTGTCTAAGTATAAAATGATAATTCATTGTGGTGGTTGTACTCTCAAAGATAAAGAAGTGATGTATCGTTATAATAATGCTCAAATGTTCTCTATTCCTATATCTAACTATGGAATAACGATTGCATTTTTAAATGGAATTTTAAAAAGAAGTATTCAACTTTTTCCAGATATATATTCTGAAATCGAATAGAATATATACTGTTTGTTAAGAAATATTAACACCGAAAAGCCTTGTTTTACTGGGCTTTTGCCATTTTTTTTAAATTTAATAAGAAGAAAAAGCAATTTCTTTTTGTATATATACTTTATATATACATAAGAGATAAATGAAATTCGAGGATACTATGAGCGGCTTCTTCAACGAAATTAATGGTTTAAATGCAAATGCACTAAAAAGCATTCAAGGAACAACAGATGAAAGTAAAGAAGATTTTTCAGAAGTTGATTTTTGCGTAAACGATTATGATGGCGAAATCTTCGGTGCAACATTCCAAGATGGCAATGGCAACGGAGTAGCTGATGAAGCTGAATTCTATACAGAAATTGGTGGTAATGGTTACGCTGAAATCGGTGGTAACGGTTACGACGAAATTGATGAAGCTGATTCTGCGTATATGTCAGCAGCAATCCAAAATTATATGGATAGCTATGATGTAACAGAAGAAGAAGCTGAAGAACATTTTGATTCAATGAACTTTGAAGGTTAATAAAAAATTTAATAAAGTAAATCTGACTATTCGTATTTTAAAATTATTCCTATCGCAAGATAGGATTTTTTTTATCCTTTTACAGCACCTTCATTTTGTCCAGAGACAAAGTGTTTTTGCATAATTATAAAAAATATGATTATTGGAATTATTGAAATAATAGAACCAGCTGCAATATATCGCCAATTCGCACTAAACATTCCTTGTAAATCATTAACGCCAACAGGCAATGTATATAGTGCTTTATTTGTTAGTACGATACTTGGCCATAAAAACTCACCCCATGAACCAATAAATGTAAAAATTGCCAAAACTGCTAATGTTGGTGCTGTCATTGGTAAAAGAATTTTTCTCCAAATATTGAATACGCTGCAACCATCGACAAAAGCAGCTTCTTCCATTTCTTTTGGAATTGTTAGAAATGCTTGCCTCATTAAGAAAATGCCAAATGCATTAACTGCAAAAGGTAATATTAAGCCTAAATAGCCCATTGTAACTCCGTATGAATCAACCAAATGAAGTTTTAAAACTATTACATACACAGGTAACATAATTGCCTGAAACGGAATCATAATTGTTGCTAGAATCAAACAAAAGATAAAATTTTTGCCTTTAAAGTTCATTCTTGCAAGCGGGTATGCAGCAAGAGAAGAAAATATAAGGTTGAGTATTACTGTAAAAGCCGCAACAATAAAACTATTTAAAAAATAGATTAGAAATGGTATTTGTTTCCACACTCCAATAAAGTTATCCCATGTAAAACTTTTTGGAATAAAGTATGGTGGATATTGGAATATATTTTCATCAATGCCTTTTAATGCTGTTGAAATTAACCATAAAAATGGAAATAGTGATAAAAAAGACATTGTTATTAGAAAAGTATGTGCGCTAAATCCTTTTAAAAATTTTCTAATCATAGTTTATACCTCTTGTTTTCGAAGAAAGTAATATTTATGATTGAAAAAATAAGAATAATAGCTAATAGAACAACAGATGCTGTTGCTGCCATAGATAAGTCTAAGTTTTCGAATGCTCTTTCATATATATAATATACAATTGTTTTTGTTGAATTTAATGGTCCACCTTTTGTCATAACATAGATTTCTGCAAAAACTTTTAGTGCTGAAATTGAAGACATAGTTACAACTAGAGCGATTATAGGCATTATATGCGGAATTGTCACTGTGAGATGTTTTTTTATTTCACTTGCGCCATCTACATCTGCAGCTTCATATAAATCTTTAGGAACGCCTATTAAAGCAGATAAATATATCATCATATAATAGCCAATTCCTTTGTATATGGTTACAATTGCAACTGATAACATTGCAAATTTTGTATCTGTTAACCAGCCGATTGCATTGATACCTAGTAGGCTAACAAGGTAATTTAAAACACCTTCTTGTGCGTATAGCCATTTGAAGGCGATTGCCACAACAACAATCGAAACAACAACTGGAAGATATATTAAAACTTTATAAATGTTTATTCCTTTTATTTTTTGATTAATAAATATAGCTACAATTAAAGGTAAGATTGCTAAAACAGGAACAACCAAAATTAAAAAAAGGAATGTATTAAAAAGCGTTTGATAAAATTCTTTTGATGAAAAAAGCAGTTTGTAATTCTCTAGTCCCGCAATGGTTGGCGAATAGATATCGTTTGAATAATCATAAAAACTTAACAAAATTGTTTGAAAAAAAGGGATAAAAAAGAATACTGTTAATAGAGCTAAAGCTGGCAGTATGAATAGGTATGGGATGTATTTTTTATAAAATCCGTTCACATTTCCCTCGTTAAGTTTATTTAAATTATAAAGTATAATGTCAATCTTTGCATCAAAAATGTTTTTATTAATATGTAAGGGAATAAGTATGTCTTGGTGGAAAAAAATTAAAAATTTAATAAAAGGGAAAAAGGTGCTTGCAACAAGTGCTTTCTTTAAAAATTCAACAACAAAGCATTCAATGAATCATTGTTGTACTCTTAAAATGTCAACCAAGACGGAAGAAATTAAAAAAGAAATAAGCCAAGAATTAAAAGCAAAGATTAAAAAGTATATAAAAACTCCGGAAAAGTTAGTTCAATACTTGCAATTAAAAGGAGTTGAAGTTTATAAGCTGAGAAATGCAGAAAAAGTTCTTTCTTATATTGGAGAAGAAGAAGGATTTATAGTCCCAACAAAAGGCTTTAGAGCTTTGGTTTTAAATTTTATTTTGGGAAATAGGTTATCTTTTAGAACAAATGCGATGGTTGTTTTTGAAGCAAAAAAAGTAGAAATTTATACTTTAATTAGAGCTATGTATAAATTCTATGGCTATGAAAGAAAGCTACCAGGTTATGATTATGCTTCTCAAGAAGTATTTAAAAGAATATATAGTAATAAAAATTCGTTAGAAAATTGTTCTATGAAAGATATCTTTGCTTGCAAAGAAGCACTGGCAAGAGACATGGAGTCTATTAAATTTACGGTAGAACTTTCAACAGAATATGATAATGCTAAAAAAGCTTTGGCTAAGCTAAAAGAAAGCAGTGCAACTGTTTAATAATTGACTTTGCGTGCAAACTTATTGTAATTTATCATTAGAATTATTTTTTAAGGATTTTTTATGAAAGTTTTAGTTGTACATCCGCCATTGGCATTTCCTTCAAGTCCATATGCGGCTCTTCCTATTTTTTTAGGTCAATTTCGAAATAGAGGAATTGAAGCTGATGCGATTGATATGAATGTTGAATTTTTAAAGGAAATTCTCTCAGTTGAATATATAAAGGATGCAAAGAAAAAACTTGAAAAAATGTATGAGGAAAATCCCGAAGATAAGGATTTCCGTGAGACTGTCGAAAAATATCTATATAAAACTAATATAATTGATGAAATTATACAAAATAATCAAGACCTTTATAGTGATTTGATTGATAAAAATGTTTCTCCGAAAAAGAAAGAGATGTTGTCTGCAGCATTATCTTTTAGTTTTTTACCCAAATATCCATCTCGTATCACATTTTATTTAAATGATATTTCACAAATAATATTAGAGAGAAATCCTCTTTTTAAATATAACTATGCAGAAATAATGGATAAGTGTTCGAGTCGTGATAAAAATATATATATAGATTTTTTTGAAAAGAAAATTAAAGAAATTAATGTCGAACAATATGATTTAGTTGCAATAACTGTTCCTTTTGAAACTCATTTGTACCCTGCATTAACATTGGCTAAAATTATAAAAGAACAAACATCAACGAAAGTAGCAATTGGTGGTGTTTTAATAAATGGGACAATAGAAAGCTATATTAAGCATGATGATATGTTTGATATATTTTCAGATGTATTTTTACTTGGTGAAGGTGAAAGAGCCTTGCCTGAATATATTGAATTTTTAGAAGGGAAAAGACCATTATCAGAGGTAAGTGGCGCTGTATATAAAGAAGATGGTGTTGTTAAAAATAATGGTTTCGCCAGAATAGCTTGTATTGATGAAATTAAACCTGTATCGTATAGAGGTATATGTAATGATGATTATGGGGATTTTTTTGTTAGTTTGGAATTCTCAAAAGGATGTTACTGGGGAAAATGCGCATATTGTTATTCAAACCGCCAAAAAAGATATCACTTAGTTGATGCGAAAAAAGCTGTTGATGTAATTGAATATATTGTAAATGAGTATGGATATGAAAAATTTCATATTTTAGATGATTCAATACCTCCAAAATTCGCAGAAAAATTTGCGGATGAGCTTATAAAAAGAAATTTAAAAATAAAATACTTTTTCTTTTTGCGATTTGAAAAAGCTTTCAATAAGAAATTGTTAGAAAAAATGAAAAAAAGTGGGCTTGAATCAATTTTCTTTGGTTTGGAAAGCGCGTCTCCTCGTCTTTTGAAAAAGATGAACAAGGGTATAGATATCAAAATCGCAGAAAGAATAATTCAAGATTGTCATGAACTTGAACTTGAAGTTAATGTTGGCGTAATGTTTGGATATCCTACAGAAACGGAAGAAGATGTTGTTACAACGCTTGAATTTTTGAAAAAGTACTCTGATTGCATTAAAGGTAAAAATTTATTCTATTTTACATTACTAAAATCATCAGGACTAATGCATAATTTAAGTAGTGTTGGAATAGTAAAAACAATTGATTATGAAGAGTTTTCGGAATATTTAATTCATCAAGGACCTTGTATCACAAGAAAAAGGCTTAATGTAATATTAAAAGAACATGGTTTTGCTGCTTTAAATATTTATCCTAAATGGTAAGTTAAACCAAATCATCTTCTTTGGCAGTTAGTGGCAAAAGAACTGTAAATGTAGAACCTTCATTTTCAACGCTTGTTACTGTGATTTTACCTGCGTGGTGTTTTTCTATTGTCATTTTAACAAGGTGCAAGCCAAGTCCAGTTCCTTTTACTGTGTGAGTTGCATTTTCAACACGGTAAAATCTATCAAAGATTTTTTCTAGGTGTTCTTTTGCTATACCAATACCTGTATCACGGACAGTAAATTTAATATTTTCGTTATCTTCTGCTAAACCAACGGTAACAAAAATATCTCTGTTTTCTGGTGAATATTTGATTGCATTAGATAATAAATTCCTAATTACTCTATCTATGCTTTCAATATTCATTGGAATTGGCGGTAGATTTTCTTGTTTTTCAAGGCTCATTTTTATATTTTTTTCATCTGCAAGAATTTTTATTGAATTTATATTTTGTTCTAGTAATTCAACAAGGTTTGCATATTCTTTTCTTAGCTGAACATTTCCAGACTCTAAACGAGAAAAGTCTAAAATGTCATTAACCATTGAATGAAGTCTTTTTGCTTCTGTATCAATAGTTTGTAAAAATTCCTTTTTAGTTTCTTCATCAAAATCATCTCCATTATTGTGCAGCGTATCAATATATGTCCTTAGAACTGT
>CAZNLZ010000003.1:0-17299 GCA_964574225.1 uncultured Muribaculaceae bacterium
GAAAAATCTTAAACGTTAAAGACGTTCGTAACGCTTTACAAGAGATGAGTACAGAAGAATATATGCAAGGTGCTGTTTCTTTTGCTGATAACGAAGAATCAGAAGAATTTTCTGATGTAACATTAGATGTAAAAGACAGATTCCCAATCAACCTTGACATCAGATACGATAACCAAGGTAGAGAAGCTATTGGTACACACAGAGGCGTTATCTACGCTGGTTTACATGACGTAACTGGTCACGGTGATACATTAATGGGTACAGTTTCATACTCATCACGTTCAATCGGAGCTGGTGGTGTTTACTCTGTGCCAATCGCAAAGAATGACACAAGATTAAACTTAGGTTATTCTTACTCACACGTTAAAATCGGTAAATTATTAAAATGGGCTGACATCAGCGGTGATTCTCATGACGTATTCATCGGTGTATCTAGAAGATTAGCTCAAGGTAGTGATTACAGATTATATGGTGATATCACATTAGACTTCAGAAACACTGATTTATCATCAGGTATTCCAGCTATTGATTCAACTCTTAGCGACTACCGTTCAAGAGTTATCAGAGGTAGCTTAACTAACGTTAAAGACGACTACTATGGTAGATGGTTATTTAACGGTGGTATTGCAGGTGGTATTCCTATCGATGCTTCAGACCACCACAAAGCTCGTAACTTATCAAGCAACAACTTCGTTAAAGTTAATGCAAGTGCAGCTCGTTTACAAGTATTACCATTTAACCACTTAGCTATTTTACAAGTTAATGGTCAATACGCAAACAGACACTTATGGGCTTCAGAAGCTATGCAAATCGGTGGTATTGCATCAGTTAGAGGTTACGAAGAAGGTTTCCGTATCGGTGACTACGGTGTAACAGCTAGCTTCGAATACAGAATGCCAATTCCTGGTTTCAAAGCTTTATTACCTAAAAAATATGAATTTATCAGCGACAGTATCCAACTTGCTGGTTTCTATGACTTCGGTTGGTTCGGTGACAGATTCACAAGCGGTAGTGCAGACTACTTAATGAGTGCTGGTCCTGGTGTTGTTGTTAAATTAACAAAATACATTTCTGCTAACGTGTACTGGGGCTTCCCAATTGGTAAGACTCACCTAGATTACGCTGGTAACAAATACAATAAAGATGCAAGATTACACTTCACCGTTACATCAAACATTCTTTAATACAAACAATAATAAAAAAGAGGAAACAATCGTTTCCTCTTTTTTTATGTAAAAATAAACTTCGAAATTAATTCGAAGTTTAAATTATTTTATAGAATAGCTTTACCTTCATACATATACTTTGTGCGGTAATATTCATCTTCATCTTGATATTTCATATCTCTTTGTTTTTGACGCTTATCAGATTCTTCTCTAGGTTCAATAAAAGGAACATCTTTATTTTTACGTTTCCAATTAATTTTAAACCCGTCAAGCAAACCATATTCTGTTTCTGTCTTATATGTACCAATATTAATTGCTTGAACAGATGGAACAATACTCAACATAAAAATCAAAACATATAATACTGTTATTATCTTTTTCATAATTTTCTCCCGATAATATAATACTATATTTAACTTTTTTGGCAAATTAACCTAAAGGTTGTTGTTTTGCCTTTGTTTGAGTTACGGCAGCATATATTTCATTAATCAAGCAAGTCATATATTGTGCCGTTTCCATATATTTAACAGTAAATTCATTACGCAAATTATCGGCATCACTATTTTGTGGAACCTTAATTGCATGCATTAAATCAGCTCTATCTGCTAATAATTCTGGAATATGCTCAATAAATTCAATCTTATAATTAATGTTGTTAGATAAGAAGTCTAATGCACCATTAGTAACAGAAGCTACAATATCTTTGAACATTTGACTTTTTACAGCAACAGTCGTTTCAGTTACTTTTACTTGATCCATATATGCTAAGAAGTTCTTATAAATTGGAGAATCAGAATCGTGTCTTGTCTTTCTCGCAACATATTTTTTAATTTGAGCAAAAGCATCTTCAAATGAGCGATAAGAAATTCTACTTCTATCAAAATATTCATTTAAAATATCTGCAAGATTTGCCAAATCATCAATTGCTTTGAAAACTTCTTGCGCATTTTCATCCATAACTTCTTTTGATTTTTCAATATCAAAATTGTTTAACAACGCAGTTAATGCCTTTTCTGTCAAACCTGATTGTTCAAGGAACAAGTTAAGAGTAACATTATTATCACCTTGATTTCTTAACTGTTCTATCAAGTAAATCATACCTTCTTCACTATCCATTGGTCTTGAAGTACCATCAGACATTTGAACTTTAAACATTGATAATAAGTTCTTTGTTTTTGAACCAATGCCTTCGTGCTGATTTTGAACCAATTTATATTGAACTTTTGTTTGTTGAGCAACTCTTAAAGAAGACAATAAGTATGTTTTTAGAACTGAATATTCTTCAGAATCTTTTTTACCTTCTTGAAGACATTTAACTGTTTCTTTCAATAAAACTGTAGGATTTTTTGTAATATGACGAGCAATTACAAAACCAGTAAATTCATCAACAAGCCAATTAATTTCTTCAGAAGAAGCATCTTTTCTATAACAATTTATAATATTATTAATTCTTTCAACTGCTTCATTTCTATATTTAGGGTCAATAGTTGAAGTTACAAAAACTCTAATATTATTTCTTAATTGAGTTTGTTCATCCTTAATGTTTTGCATGAACTTTGTTTCATTTGTTCCAGACGCTTCCCAATCAGCATAAATATTATTAATTTGTCTAAATGCAGGTGCAACAACAGAACCAGAAACAACACCATCAGCAGCATCTAATTCATCAACAATTCTAGAATATTGTTCGTATATTACAGATAAAGACGTATCTTGTTCTAGAAACTCTTTAAATGAAGCCAAATCAGCATATAATTCATCAATGGCCTCTTCATTACCTGACACTACAACATCTTTGCCTTTTAATAACGCATTATAAACTTCATTGCCTGCATATTTTTGAGCAAAACTTTCTTTTTTGTCTAACAATTCAAGAACAAATTGGTTTCCACGAATAGAATATACTTCATCTTTAAATGTATTAACCATTCTTGAAACAGATTCTGCAATTTCATCGTTACTAAATACCACTGGTTGCGGGAATGCTTGACGTAATTTATACTTAGCAAATGCTTCTGCTTTAAACTTTTTAACGTATTTTTGAACGTCCATATCAGCTAATTTTACATGCATTGCTCTATATAAATCTTGAGCAGAATTTTGCGTTTCAGTCGAAGTATTTTCAGCCAAGTGTTGGTAAATATAACCAGTACCAACAACTTCACTAAATGCTCTTGAAACGTTAGAATCATAAGTCTGTAATTTTCTTAAGAAATCATATGGTTCTTTAAATTCAAGCCCTACATCTTCTATTTCTAAAACATCAACAAATGTTTCAGCAAGTTCATATCCTGCTTCTTGGAATCCTTGAATCAACAACAATAATTCTTCATCAGACTCTGGCTTCAAATACTTATCAATAGCAGCAAAGAATTCGTCTTTTAAAGGACAAGAAGTTAATGCAGGACTATCTAAAGATTTTATTCTAATATCTTCATCAATATATTTTTTTATAGCATTAGTACCCTGCTCAACAAAATATGCTTTTGCTAATTTGTTAGTACTTACTTGCTCTGCAGCCAATTTAACACGTTCTTCAAAATATCTTTCTAAACCACGAATAGTACCATCGTGTTCTTTTATAGATTCAGAATCAAAGAAAATTGAACTTAAAATAGTATTTATTTGGTCTTGTTCAAAAGAAAGACCATAATTTTTTTCTAATGTTTTAAAGATGCCTTGAAACTCTTTTGCAGTTGCAATATATATATTTTCTAAGTTTGTATCACTCTTAACCATTAAAGCAGCAAAAGTATCAACTTGTTCTTCAAACATAGCTTTTTTAACATCTTCTATCTCTTCCATAGAAGTTAATCCATAAACACTTTCTCTTAAGTTTGGATTATCTGATGCAAAATACAATGATAATTTATTCATCGCAATCTTAAGTTCATCAGTATCTGGTAATCTGTCAAAATCTGCCTTTGACTTAATTTCTTTTTCGATACGTCTTTCTAGCTTATCTGTATTTGCTTGAGCCAAATCATCAAGTCCAGTTAAGAAATCAATATCAATACGTTCACCATTTGAAATCAATTCTTCTAACTGTTCAATGTATTTTTGACCTTCTTGCATCTCAAAAATATAATTGAACATTTTATATAATCGTTGGTTTGTATCAATCGGAATACCACGAAGTACTACATCTCCAAATAAACCAAATTTATCTTTATCTTTTCCAGCATAACCAACAGCACAATGCATATCTTTAACTGGTAAACCAATTTTGTAACTGTCGTCAAGAATAAAGCCATCTTTCCAACCGAAACCTCTACCATAATCTGTATAATTATGACCGTTTCTTCCATCCCAATAGCTTTCTCTTTCCATTTTTCCCCAAGAGTTATCAGTCCAAAGAACATCGTGAACAAGTTTTTCTCTTGTTACAGGGTCTATAAATGTTTCTGATGTAACAGAAGGAATATATTGCGCATGGAAAGCATAATCAGCATCATCAACACTAGTTGATAAAATACCACTTCCTTCACCTTTTTTAATTTGTTTAACAGCATCATTAACGTCTGATTCTATATGATAAGGTTCACCTGTCATCTGTTCAATAATTCTTACTTGTTCATTTGAAGATAACCCAGAAGAACCTTCTTCTCTTACCCAGAATTGACCATTAAGCATACCAATATATGAATATTGATTTTCTAATGCGTCAAACATATATTTATTAACATCATTGTAAGTATTCTTACTGTATTTTTTCATAGCAGGAATAGCTTTTTCAATTTGAGTAAATATTTCTTGTTCTTCAGGATTGAATGTATATGCTTTGCTGTTTGCTTTTCTTCTAGCCTTTAAATCTTCTATGTTCTCGTTTTGAACAATCTGAGCTTGTATTGACTCAAACTTTCTTTTTAATTGGTCTAATTTTTTACGTGAAAGAATAGTATGAGATTTTTCCATTTTATCAATAATTAGTGTTCTAGAAGAAGGAACCGCCCATTTTTCTAAAATTGCATTATAATCATCAACAAGACCAGAAAATTGCAATCTTGAAGTTTCTAACGCAGAGCTAATATTTTCTTTACCAAATCGTTTAACCAAGTGGTTATAATCTTCTTCTGATATACCACTTCTTAATTGTTCAAAGAAAGAAGAAATTACAACAGTTGCGACCTGCATAGTATCTTCAAAGCCAAGAACTCTAGCAGCTTCTTGTACATCTCTTGAAGTTGGATTATTTTCTAATTTTTGAATCCATTTATTCATATTTGAAAGAACAACAGGTTTCTCTTTCTTAACCATAAGAGTATCTGCCATTCTTGATAACATATCTTTATCACCATTTTCAATTATTGAATATAGGCTTTTTAACATGCCTGTTAAAACACCAGTCATATCTTGCCCAATTAAGTTATCAAGCACAATATTAACTTCTTGTGGAATTTTTGTCTCAACAGCAAGCATATCTTCTGTTATTTCAGCTTGCAATTCTTTTGCAGTCGGGACTTGTCCTTCAACAGATTTATATTTTGCCCTTACATTTTGAGATGAAAAACTATTTCTAAGAGCTGACATATACTCAACAATCCTAACCTCTTTTGGTGGAATATTTGAATATCTTTCGTGTCTAATAATACCATCTGGCATATTAACATCTGCTTCAACAGCCAATCTATGAGCAGCAGCTGCTTGATATAAATTTTTATAATATCTATATTTACTAGAAGCCAAATTTAAGTTTTTAGCTTTGTTTAATTGAGCATCATAATCCGCATAATCAGCAGCAAGAGCAAGAACATCCTTTGCTTTTGCATCTAATTTAGTTTTTTGTTCACTATCCATTTGTGGATTTTGAGTTTTTATAAAGTCAGCAACAATTTGAGCTTGAACTTGTTTATCTAATTTGGCAGGAACATTTACAATTCTCTCATCTGGATTTCCCTTGTAAAAAGCAATAACGCTTTTTGCCAAATGAGTAACTTCAGCTTGTGATTTATCAGCAAAAATATCAGAAAGAATTACTCCTAATTGTCCGATAGTTTTGCCTTGCATTTCAAGAATTTGACCCTTTGTAGAGTGAATACTTTTAGATAATTCAGAAACATTTTTATGCCTTTTATCAACAGCTTTTAAAAGTTCTTTTTCCTTAATTAATGCCTTCATTAATTTTTTTGCAGGCATAAAATTAGGATCTAAACATTCATACCAACTAGCATCATCATATATATTGTATGAATCATCATCAAATGCAGTATAAGCTTCTGTCAAAATAGTACCATCACCACTAGCATGAGCATTTTGCATCCAAATATGTGCAGACGCATCAACAACTCTATATCCTTTTGCGATAGCAGAATCATAATCAATTTCAGCTTTAGGAATAGTAACCTTTTTACCTGAACCAAGTTCTGTAATATCAAATACTTCCATAGTTGAACTATCTTTTAGTTCTTCCATAACAATATTCATATATTGAACTTTATCTTCATAAGCTACAGCTTTACGGCAAATAGATATAGCTGCACAAATACCAGAATATCTTTGGTCAACACCTTTTGTAGTAAGAACCTCACTTTCAGGCGTTTGCACAAGCATATCATTTAACATCTCATCAACAACTGTCAATTTTCTATCTTCAAGTTGTGGATTAATTTTGTAATCATCACTTAATAAATATAAAAATTTATTTAAACATTCTTCCTTTTGAGAATTAGGTATTTCTGATGATGCAACAAAGTAATCAAGATTATTCTTAACTCTTACTGTAGTTAATAATGTATCATCATCAGCTAAAGCTTCTTCAGAAGTAATTTGCGCATTAATCATATCTCTTAATGCTAATATTTTTCTTTGTTGCGCCGTCAATTCCTTTTTTGAAGAATAAACATGTTCAAATTTAGCCTGCAAGTCTGAAACATCTTCATCTGTAGTATTTGCTAAAGCCTGCATAATTGTATCTTGCAATGCTTTTGACCAATCGGTATTTTCTCTTAAAGATGGTGTTTCACTTCTTTCATCAAGTTCTTCTCTGAATTGAGAATTACCACACTGTCCATAATTTAAATTTTCAGCAACTCCTAAAAGAAATTCAATACTCTTTCTATCAGGAGAATTAGCCATGTTATTTAAAGAAGCTAAAATATTTAATCTTTGGTTTTCTCCAATAGGTTTTGTTCCATTTTGAAGAGTTTCTACGTTATTTTTGTCTGTTCTTACACTTTTAAATGCTAATCTACGATTATCAAAACTAATGCCGGCTTTATTTATTCTCATAATATATCCTTCTAATATCTCAAAGATATTAATTACAGACAATATTATTTTTGTTAGTTTTTAGGCATTATAATGTGTTATTTTTACATTATTTAACTAAATTAAATCAACAAGTCCAGTCGAATGGTCAAAATGACATTTTGCAATATATAAATCACCTTTTTGAACCGCTTCTTTAACTATTTTAGACTTTGTTAGTAAAGTTTCTTCAACCCAAATAGTATGTTGTTGAGCAAAGAAGTTATGGCAAGTAATATCTTCTTTTTTATCTAATACAGGATAAACAGCAGTCATAATAGATTCAAAATCTTCTGTAATAACAGGATAATGTTCACGAGCATACTTCATAACACCGCAATCGTCATGCCCTAACAAAAGCAACAATGGCACTTTTAATTTTTTTACAGCATACTCAATACTTTCTGTAACATTATGACCAACAGCAATTCCTGCAACTCTAACCACAAAAAGTTCCCCAATACCACAATCAAAAATTATTTCAGGAACAACTCTTGAATCAGAACAACTTAAAACAACAGCATAAGGTTCTTGATGAAACGCAAATTTCCTAAGTGTTTCTAAGCACATATTCTTTGCTGTTGGCGTAGAATTAACAAAATTTCTATTACCATTTAATAACTTTAAAAGTTCTTTCTTTGCTTTTTCTGGAATATTTTCAGGTATTTTTATTTGCATATTATTAATAAAATCTTCAAAACTATCATCAATAGCATTATACAAAAGAATTTATTTATCTTGTAAAAAAGTATCCAATTTTATTCAGAAATGCTAAAATAACAAGAAATAAGGAGATATAAAAATGGCGTTTAATGCATACATAAAAGAAAGAAACAGAAAATTAGGCGAAAAAGTTGTGCAAGAACTTAACAGCAGACATTTTGAAGCATACTATGTTGATACAAAAAAAGATGCATTAAATAAAGCTATAGAGCTTATTTCTCAAAAGGATGTTGTATCTTGGGGCGGTTCTATGTCAATTTCAGAAACAGGTCTTTTAGATTTTGTTTTAAAGAATGGCTACAAGGTAATAAATAGAGATACAGCAAAAAACAAAGAAGAAAAAGATACTCTTTTAAGAAAATCTCTACTTTGTGACACGTACCTTATGGGTACAAATGCATTAACAGAATCAGGCGAGCTTGTTAATATTGACTGCATCGGCAATAGAACTGCAGCATTAATGTTTGGACCTAAAAGTGTTGTAATTCTTGTTGGAATGAACAAAGTTATGCCAACACTTGAGGACGCAATAAAAAGAGCAAGAAACTATGCTGCACCAACAAATATACAAAGAGTTGCTGGCAACAGCGAAAGACAAACACCTTGCTTTAAAACAGGACATTGTCACGACTGCAAATCACAAGATTCAATTTGTTCACACATTGTCGTAACAAGATTATGCAATCCTAAAAACAGGATAAAAATTATACTTGTTGGGGAAACAATAGGGTTCTAAATTAAGCTATTTTTCTTGCAAAACTAAAATTAGAAATATAATGTTTTCTAAATTTATGAGAATCTATTGATGTCAAAATCAATGTTGTAGATTCAGGTAACAAACCAATATTATTTGTTTCAATGCCTTTTTTAATCAAAGCATCAATTTTTTCATCTAAAGATTTAAACCCCATTTTGTAATAGAACGGAATTGGGTTATCATTCTTTCGATATGAAGATAATGAATGAGCATATCCTTGCTCAGTATCGCACCAAACGCTTCCGCCTTTGCCTCTTTTAACACTTTCATCAACTGCAGCAGCAATTAAATTTGTACCAATTCCATAATATTTATCACCTTCTAAAGAACGAAGATGTGTAATTTCTGGGATATTGTTATCACGTTCTGGACATAAATATTTATCTTCTTTGAAAATTGAATCACAATTCATTTGCATATAACCAAGTTCTGTACGACCAGACATTAGTTTATAAGAAACAAAATCTCCGATATTATCTCTTAAAAGTGTAGCCCTAATTGGCATTTCAGTTCCTCTATCATAAACGGGAACATCCTTAACCTTTTTATATTTACCAAATGAAGGTACAAAATTAGCCCTGTAGGCATTAGCTGGAAGAGAACCAAAAGTTAAATTATTATTAGGAGAATAATTTCCATTGGCTGTTTTTGGAGCAGTCAAAGGAAAAGAAACAAATTTGTTTCCCACATTTATGTTATTCATGCTAACACCAGAAATCGCCATTTTTTCTCCTTGACTCTATTAAAACGCAAAATAAAAAAAATTGCCAATATAGCAAAAAGGCTTTACAAATGTAAAGCCCGCCTGACATTGTTACTCCCCATTCCGAGTTGTCTATGTCAAAAAAATTATGAACTCATCAATTCAATTGCGTTTTGTAATAATGTTTTATGAGATTCAACTAATTTATCAGCTAATCCCAATTGCATTTGCGCCTGTTGATAATAAATTGTATTTGCATCAAAGTCAACGTTAGAAAGTTCTAACAAACCACCACGAATTTCACCACGTCCAACAACTGGTCTGCCAGATTCTTCTGTCTCTATATATTGACCTTCTGCAACATTAAATAACTTCTGTGGGTTATGGAAGTCTATAATAGCAACTTTATATAGTGGAGTTTTTACTTTTCCACCATCAGCTTTACCATATAAAATACCATCATCAGCAAATTCAAATTCTTCATATTTGCCTAGATATTTACCATTGCTCGGGTCTTTCCATAGTTTAATATTTGTTGTAGGAACTGCAGCTGCACCACCATCAAAGGCTGTATTTACAAAAGATTCAGCATCAACAGGTTTTGCACCGTTCATAATTTCGCCTTTATCGTTTAAAATATAGCCTTGAACAGCTTGTCCGTCTTTACTTCTATAAACACCTTCTCCGTCAAATTTAAATTCACCAAGACGAGTATAAACAACTCTGCCTTTGTCATTACGAAGAACAAAGTATCCTGTGCCTTCTAAATAAATATTTTCATCAGAAGTACCAGGAGTTGATTTACCCTGACCAAGGTTTCTTAAATTAGCATCACCAATAGAACCATCAAGAAAAGTTTTAAAATTAAATTTTCTTTCACGATAACCAGGAGTATATGCATTTGCTAAGTTTTCAGAAATACTAAGAACCCAATCTCTTGTGATTCTTTGAGTATTCATGGCTGTTATAAATCCATCATGCATCATAATTATTGTTCTCCTTTGTTATTTTTTTCTTTATTTTTGTTCTGTCTTCCATTTTGGCGATAGAACAAATCATTATAAGGTAAATTTTGTTCATCAAATTTTTGACGAAGAGCAGAAATATTATTTCTTAAATAATTTTCTACTTCTAAACTACCTGGAATAAATTCAGCTGTTACTTTCCCCTGTTTATCAATTTTAATAACAACTGAAACATCGTTATCAAAAGTAATTCTAACTGGCTTTTGAGTACTTTGAGCCTTTTCAATTAATGCAGTCAACTGATTAGTAACTTCAACAGTTTTTTGAGAAACAGAAGTCTGAGCAACTTGAATTTGCATTAAATTTTTAAATTCACCAGAAGGGGTGTTTTCAACAGAAAATTGTCCTTCTTTCGTTAAATTAATGAAGAACAATGCATCTTCTTGACTCATCAGAAGCGAATCATAATTATAATCTACTGGTAACGAAGATAAATACTCTATTGATGCTGTTTGCACATTTTGAGCACCTGTACCTTGTGCCAAAACATCAGAAAATGGCATATTTACATTTGTAAGAAGTTCATTATCTTCTGGAGTCATTTGTACATTTATATCTTTGTTTTCAACATTTTGTTTAACTTGTGAATCTACTTTCATTCTCTTTCCTTTTAATCGTCTTCGCCTTCTTCTTCTTTTCTTTCTTTATTTCTTTGATAATATTTTTGAACCGCTACTTCCGATAATTGTTTATTTTCTAGTTGTTTTTCTTCTTCTTTATATGCCTCAAGCATTTTTTCTTTGTGTTTTTCAAGAACTTTTACCTCTTTTTCACACTCAACTAATTTTTGTTTTTCAATTTCTAATTTTTTTATAGCTTCTTGTTTATCTCGTTCCAGTCCTTCGCCTTTTTCATATAAGTGTTTTAAATATTTGTCATATGCATCCATCATTCTGAAATCAACTGTTGAGCGCATTGTTTGAATAACACCAGCTATTTCTCTATTATTAGCATCTATAAGACCTTGTATTCTATCTACCTCACTTTTTGCTTTTAATACTTCTTGTAGTTGTTCTTCTTTCTTTCTTATTCTGAAATCAAGAACCTTTTGTAGTCTATATCTGAATGGCATATTTATTTCAACTTACACTTATACAGTTAAATTATGCAGTTTTTTAAGCTTTTTAAGTACCTCTATTTATATGAGATTTAATTTCTATTTAATGGTAATTTTTGTTAAGTCAATACGTTATAAAACGTTAAGAAACTAGACTACATACAATATTGATATATAATAAAAAAGAGGAATTATAATTTTAAATAAGTTTTGGTAAAAGGGGATTTTATGCCAATAAAACATATAGATTTCAATATAGATGCTGCACAAGGTTTTGGCGTTTATAGAAACGATATAGAAACAGAATTACTTGATTATGTTAGTTCTGTAAATATTTCTTGCGGATTTCATGCAGGAGATCCATTGTTAATAAAAGATTATCTTTTAAAGTGTAAAGAAAAAAACAAAACAATTGGTGCACATATCGGTTTTAACGATATTTCAGGTCTTGGTTACAGACCAATGGAACTTAGTGAAGAAGAAGTAGAAGCAATTGTTATCTACCAAGTTGGAGCTTTAGCTTCATTCGCAAAATCATACGGTCTTGTAATCGACCACGTTAGACCACATGGCGCAATGTATAAAATGGCAAGCGAAAACTACGAATTTTCTTTGACAATCGCAAAAGCCATTCAAAAATTCGACAAATGGCTTGCATATACTTGTCTTGATAATGAAATTCTAGACCAAGTTTCAGCAGAAACTGGTATTGTAGTTAACAAAGAAGTTTTTGTTGATAAATACTACTCTCAAGAAGATTTCAAAGTAATGTGGGACAATAAAAAAATGATTAATGTTGATGACGCACTTAACAGAATCAGAACAATTTTATTCTCTTCACAAGTGAAACTAGGCAGCGGTGTATTTATGCCTGTAAATTGTAATACAATTCACTTTGATACAAAAAATCCTAATATTGCTCAATTACTAAAACGAGCAAATGAAATTATAATTCCTACACCATTTAACTACAACAAAGCAGAAACATCAGGCTGGGTATAAGAGGAATAGACAATGAAACTAAATAAATTTTCCTTTAAAATACCAAGAGATGCAGGTTGGTTACTTCCTGGACTAGAAGTTAAAAGATGGTTTATCCTTATTATTACAGGCGCAGTAATTGCAACTGTTGGTGTTTGCATAATTTCAAATTTAAGACCAGTTTATTCATTAATAAACATGATTTTGAAGTTAACACAAATGTTGCCACCTGAAATTATTGGCTGGTTCTTAATAGCAGTTGGTGCAATAATTTTCTGTCTTGGTTGGTTAAAAACAAACTATTCAATCTTAGATGTAAACAATGATAGGAATAGGCACGCTGTATTAGAAGACTTATACAGAAGAAGAAAACTAAATAGAGGCCCCAAAATTGTTGCAATTGGTGGTGGCACTGGGCTATCAACAATGCTAAAAGGCATTAAAAAAATTACAAACAATATTACAGCAATTGTAACTGTAGGTGATGACGGCGGAAGTTCTGGAAAATTAAGAGAAGAACTTGGCGTTCTTCCTCCTGGCGATATTAGAAGCTGTATTGCAGCACTAGCAGATGACGAAGACTTAGTTGCAAAGCTGTTCCAATATAGATTTAAAGACTGTGCTGGTTTAGCCGGTCATAGCTTTGGTAATTTATTCTTAACAGCTATGTGCTCAATAACAGGAAATATGGTAAATGCTGTTCAAGAATCATCAAAGGTACTATCAATTAGAGGAAGAGTTTTACCTTCAACACTAGATGATATGAGACTTGTTGCAGAAATGGAAGATGGTTCAATAATCAGAGGTGAATCAAACATTCCAGAATCAGGCAAAAAGATAAAAAGATTATTTACAGAACCTGCAAAATGCAAACCACTAGAAGAAGCAATTGTTGCTATTCAAGAAGCTGATTTAATAATTTTAGGACCTGGCAGCTTATATACAAGTGTTATTCCAAACTTATTAATTAACGATATTTCAAAAGCTGTAAGTGTTGCAAAAGCAAAGAAAATCTATGTTTGCAACATAATGACTCAACCAGGTGAAACTGACGGTTTTTCTGTTTCAGATCATATTAAAACATTAATTAAACATGCAAAATATGAAGATATTATTGACGCTGTTCTTGTAAATACAGAACTACCAACAGATTTAATTGCACCATATAGAGATGCGGGTTCAGAACCTGTTGTTGTGGATACAAATGAAATCAGTAAATTAGGCATTGAAATTGTACAAAAAAATCTGATTGAAGATAAACGTTTTGAAGATGGACACTCATCTTTTGTTAGACATTCGCCAGGCAGATTGGCAAGAATCATCTATTACTGGTATAGAAAAAGAGAAAGAAAAGGATAAATAAATGGCTGATAATATAAAAAAAGTTACAGCGAGAACCTTCAAAAAAATGAAGGAAAACAACGAAAAAATTTCAATGTTAACAGCTTATGACTTTTCAACAGCAAAATATATTGATGAATCAGGAGTAGATTCAATTCTTATCGGTGACTCACTAGGAATGACTATTCTTGGATATGACACAACAATAAATGTTACAACAGACGACATGCTAACATTTACAAAAGCTGTAGCAAAAGGAGTAAAAAGAGCATTAGTTATTGCAGATTTACCATTTCTTTCATATCACGTTTCAAAAGAACAAACAGTATTAAATGCTGGCAAATTGATTCAAGCTGGAGCAAATGCAGTAAAATTAGAAGGTGCTTCAGATTTTATTTTAGATGAAGTAAAACACTTAACAGAATGTGGAATTAACGTTGCCGGTCATTTAGGATTTACACCGCAATATATCAACACAATTGGAGGATATTTTGTACAAGGTAAATCATATGAAAATACACTAAAACTTTTAGAAGCAGCAAAGAAACTGGAAGCTGCAGGAGCATTTTGTTTGATTTTAGAAATGGTTCCAGAAGAATCAGCAAAATATATAACAGAAAATCTATCTATTCCAACAATTGGTATTGGCGCAGGTAAATATTGCGATGGACAAGTTTTAGTAATTGACGATATCCTTGGAAAATTTCCAGGAAACATACCAAGATTTGTAAAACAATATGCAAATGTTAAAGACATTATCAAAACAGCTGCAACAAATTATAATGAAGACGTAAAGAAGAGTGTATTCCCTGCAAAAGAACATACATTTAATCTTACAGATGAGGAGAGAGAAAAACTTGAGCATAATGTTATCAAATAGCATTAATAATGTTAGGGAAAATATAAAAATCTGGAGAAAACAAGGACTTACAATTGGGCTAGTTCCAACAATGGGTGCCTTACATTCTGGTCACGCTTCTTTGATAAAAAAAGCAAAAGAAATGTGCGACAAGGTAGTTGTTAGTGTTTTTGTAAATCCAATTCAATTTGGACCAAACGAAGATTTTGATAAGTATCCAAGAACAATAGATTCCGATAAAGCATTATGTGAAGAAATGGGCGCGGATATTGTTTTTGCACCAACGGCAAGAGAAATGTACGGTGAAAACATTCGTTTATCAAACAACGAACTAACTTTTGTTTGTCCACCTTATAATCTTGTAGATTGTTTATGCGGGAAATCAAGACCTGGACACTTTGATGGCGTTGCAACAGTTGTATTAAAACTATTTAATATAACAATGCCTGATTATGCATTTTTCGGACAAAAAGATGCTCAACAATTGTATATTTTGAAAAAAATGGTAAAAGATTTAAATTTAGACTTAACAATAGTTCCTTGTCCAATTGTTAGAGAAGAAGATGGACTGGCACTTAGTTCTAGAAATACATATTTAAGTCCAGAAGAAAGAGCAAATGCACTTTCTATATCAAAATCATTAAAAGAAATACAAAAATATTTCGAACAAAATATAACAGATACAAAAGTCTTGTTTGATGCAGGAATCTCAATGCTTCATCCAGAAATAGACTTAGAATATTTAGAATTTCGTGATTTTGACACATTCGAAAAAGTTAACAGTGCAAAAAAGAATACACTCGTTGCAATGGCTGCAAAATCAGGGAAAACTCGATTAATTGACAATATAATTTTATAGGTTAAATGACATACAGGGAAAGAAATAAAAATTTAATACGTTTGAATAATCTCGCACAAGTATTATACAGTGTGAAGTTTCTTCGTTTTGCGTTTTTCTTCTACGCATTTCTTTCTTTTGTATTTTGGTTCTTAAACTGCTTAGAAGTTGATTGGTTATATTTATTTAACTGGTTATTTGTAGTACCTTATTCAATCGTAGCAAAATTTTATACACCACAAGGTGTCAGCGCTGATTTCTCATTGGCAATTATTGGTGGTATTGCGCTTGTATTAGGGTTTGCTTTTGACTTTGGTTGCAATAACTTATATGACAAAATTCTTATTTTAGAAGAAGAAGAAGAAAGAAAAATAAGACAAAGAAGAATAAAAGAAAAAAGGGAAAACAAAAAACAAGTTTTACCTGTTACACAAAGCGATATAGCGCCGTTTGAAAACTCAAAATTATTATTTTTGATTCTTCCTCACGCAAACAAAATAAAAAGAAAAAAAGACGATTTAGAATTAACTTTCCAAGAAGTAGAATTGTGGAAACAAAGAATCAATAAAAAACTTATTGAAAATATTAGTTACTCAAAACCAATGCAAAAAGGCTATTACAGAAAAAATTTATTTTTAATGTACAAAGATTTTAACTATGCAGATGATTTTGTGTATTTTATGAAACCTACTCTAGATTCAATAAAATTAGAATTTAGAAAATATGGCATTTCAGTTGCTTATTCATATGTTTTAAGTGCATTAACAGACTTGCAAATGCTAGAAAAAGAACTTGATTGTATGGACACAATTCTTTCTTTGAACTTTGTTAATGAAACAATAGTAACAAATAGGTTTAAAGTTACTTACGATAATAAAGCAACACAAAAAAATGACTTACAGTTAAAGGGTGAATATAATTTATCAAAAAACCTAACTGTAACAAACAGACAGCCATTATATTCACTAATAGACAAAAAAGAAAAAGGAGAAAAGTAAATTATGCAAATGAAAATTATAAGAATGGAGCATAATAAACACTTACCAGAATATAAAACAGAAGGTTCATCTGGAATGGATTTGTATGCTGCAATAGACAAAGAAATCACTCTAAAACCATTAGAAAGAGTTTTAGTACCAACAGGTATTAAAATTGAAATCCCTGTTGAATACGAAGCGCAAATCAGAGCGCGTTCAGGTTTATCTGTAAAACATGGTATTACACTAATCAACGCCGTTGGCACAGTTGATGCAGACTATAGAGGCGAAGTTTGCGTTGGTCTTGTTAACCTATCAAACGAAGAATATACAATTAAACCAGAAGACAGAATTGCACAAATGGTAATTGCAAGAGTTGAAAAAGCCAAAATCGAAGTTACAACGGAACTTGCAACTTCAACAAGAGGCGAAGGTGGATTTGGCTCAACTGGTTTTTAATGGAATAAATGATAACCAGTAATAAAAGAACAAACTAAAAAGATTGCTGAAAGGATGTAAGTTACATGATTTAACCCCTTTTCAGCACTTTTTTGTGATGAAAATAAGTTTGCAGCACCACCAATAGCACCTAAACCATCACCTTTTGGTGAATGTAATAAAACTAA
>CAZNLZ010000004.1:0-16912 GCA_964574225.1 uncultured Muribaculaceae bacterium
GAGAAAAAGTTTCAATTAAGGATATTATTTATATATTTGAAAGATTGTGCGATTATGCAAGATTTTCAAAAGAGCCAGATATTTTATCTGAACGTTTAAGAGCTGCATTAGGAAGACAAATTTGTCTTGCAAATTGTACTCCAGATAAAATATTATATGCCTTAACTTTATCCCCGGAATGGGAGAAAACATTGGATGATAGTTGTCAAAGAACTGAGCTTGGTACTATGTTCTTGTTGAACCCATTGCAAGTTCAAGAATTAATTGAGTCTGCAGCTTCAACATTAATTAGAGCGCACCAAAGTATAAATGTACAGCCTGTAATCTTATGTTCACCAAGAATTAGATTGCCGTTGTATCAGTTACTAGAACGTCATATTCCAACTATTGTTGTTATTTCATATTCTGAATTAATTACAGATATCAGAGTTGAAGCAGTTGATACAATTGGTGAATCAGTAAGTTATAATTTTGAGTAAGTAAATGTTATACCAAAGCAGAGAAAAATCAATTGAATATGTAAAAAGACAAGCTTTTGAGATTATTAATTCGACAAAGTTATATTCTTATAAGGGTTCAGTATCAAAACTTTTGGGTTTGACAGTTGAAGTAAAACTTCCCGGCTTAAAGATAGGTGATTTGTGCTTTATTGAAACTGCTGAAGGTGAAAGAAAACCTGCTGAAGTTGTAGCTTTTAAAGGCGAAAATGCTCAATTGCTTCTTTTATATGATGGTGCTGGAATTGGACAAGGTAGTTTAGTTACAACAACAGGCAGAGCAATTAGCATACCTGTTGGTGATTTTTTACTTGGTAGATTAATTAGCCCTTTGGGTGAACCAATTGATGGTAAACCAATGGATACAAGAGGTGCACAGTGGATTAATATTGATAACCCTCCGCCAGGTGCTTTTGATAGACCAATTATTACGCAGATGTTTTCAACAGGTGTAAGAGCAATTGATTCAATGTTGACGTTAGGTGCTGGGCAACGTATGGGTTTGTTTGCTGGGTCTGGGGTTGGTAAAAGTACTATGCTTGGTATGATTGCAAGAAACTCTGATGCTGATGTTAACGTTGTTGCATTGATTGGAGAACGTGGTAGAGAAGTTAAAGAATTTGTTGAAAACTCTCTTGGCGAAGATGGTATGGCAAAATCAGTTCTTGTTTGCTCAACAGGCGACCAACCTCCATTGATTAGACAAAAATGTTTGATGACAGCAACTGCTGTTTGTGAGTATTTTAGAGATCAAGGCAAAAAAGTTTTCTTAATGACCGATACTGTAACTCGTTGCGCAATGGCAGGTAGAGAAGTAGGTCTATCTATTGGTGAGCCGCCAACAATTAAAGGTTATCCGCCTTCAATTTTCTCTTGGTTGCAAAGAATTTTAGAAAGAAGTGGTAACAGTCCAAGAGGTTCTATTACTGCGCTTTATACCGTGTTAATGGAAGGTGATGATATTAATGACCCTGTTGTAGATACAGTTCGTGGTATTGTTGATGGTCACATTTTCCTATCAAGAAAAGTTGCTGAAATGAACCATTATCCTGCTATTGATGTTCTTGGTTCTATTAGCCGTTTATTTACTGAAATTGTAACTGAGGAACATAAGCAAGCTGCATATAAAATGCGTAAATTGATGGCTTTATATCGTGAAAATAAAGACTTAATTGACGTAGGTATGTATAATCCTGGTTCTAACCCTAGATTAGATATTGCAATTGAATTAATGCCGCAGATTAACGCATTCTTACAGCAAAGAGTATCTGATAGCGTTAGTATGGACACTACAATTTCAACTTTAATTTCTATGATGAATGGTGTCGATGTTTAGTCAACCATTGCTTCAAGGGCAGCTATTTTCATCAATTGTGTGTCTGGTTTTTTACCAGTCCAAATTTCAAATGCCTTTGCGCCTTGATATATTAACATATCAAGACCTTGTATTGTTTTGATTTCGTGTTTTTTTGCATATTTGATAAGTTCTGTTTTTAAAGGATTATACACGATATCATAAACAACTGAATTTTTGTCCATTGTTTTTACAACATCTTCATCAATTGGAGAAAGTCCCATTGCCTTGCTTCTCATACCAATTGGTGTCGTATTTATTAGCATTTTATATTGAGATAAATCTTTTAATCCCTCAATTTGTTTACAATTCATTTGAGTATTAGGGAAATTTTCTCTAAGTGCAGAAACCATTTCACTTGCATTTATAATATTTCTTGCATAGAAATCAATTTTCTTTGCTTTTAAAATAGAAATGCCAACACCAACCGCCCTTGCCGCACCACCACTTCCTAAAATGGCAACTTCGCTGTTTTCTATTTCTTTTCTAATATCTTCGGGAATTGCTTCAACAAATCCATATACATCTGTGTTGTAGCCATATAGTGATGAATCATCCATTACTTTTATTGTATTTGCGCTACCAACAACATTTGCAACATTATCTACACCTGATAAGAATAATGTGATAGGCACTTTCAATGGAATAGTTACATTAAAACCTTGAAATTTATTTGCACGAATGTATTTTAATCTTGAAATTAAGTCTTCTTGTTCTGTTTCCATAATTTCATACGTACCTTCAGCTCCAATAGATTTGAAAGCTGCTTCTTGGATTACTTTTGACATTGAGTGTGAAAGAGGATATCCAATAAGTCCGAATTTATACATTTTCTTCTTCCATTTCTTTTGTAAATGCACATTCTCTATTTGTGCATTCTGCTTTTTTAGATGTTTTTGTAACCTTCTTAACCATTAAACCGCCACATTTTGGGCAAGGTTCTTTTATTGGTTCGTACCAAGAAACATAGTCACAGCTTGGATATTTATTACATCCAAAGAATACTGTTCCTTTTTTTGATTTTTTAAATACAATTTCGCCTTGTCCACATTTTGGGCAGGTTACACCTGTTGATTTGTGATATGGCTTACGGTTGTTACAGTCTTGATTTGTACATTGTAAGTATTTGCCATATGGACCTGTTTTAAATACCATATCAGCACCACATTTATCACATTTTTCTTCTGCGATTTCTTGTTGTTGTGGTTGTGTTTCTTCTTGTACATCTTGCTCTGTCAAAACATTCAATGACATAATGCTTTTACACTCTGGATATCCAGAACAACCCAAGAATTGCGAACCATTTCTTCCGCTTTTAACAAGCATTGGTTTTCCACATTTTGGGCACATAACTTTTGTTTCGATTTTAACCTTTTGTGCTGTTTTCATAACCGCATTAACTTCATCCATAAATGGGTCATAAAAATCTTTTAAAACCTTGTTCCAAATTGCTTTTTTCTCCGCAATCATATCTAGTTTTTCTTCCATTCCTGCGGTGAATTTGTAGTCCATAATGTCTGCAAATTGTTCAACTAACTGCTTAGATACAGCACGTCCTAAAATAGTTGGGTGCAATGCTTTATCTTTTTTCTCAACATAGTTTCTTGTTTGAATAACAGTAATAATTGTTGCATAAGTAGAAGGACGACCAATACCGTGTTCTTCTAGTGCTTTAACCAATGAAGCTTCGTTATATCTTGGTGGTGGTTGCGTAAAGTGTTGCTTTGGTTCTATTTTGTCGCAATTAACTTTGTCACCTTTTTCCAAGTCTGGAATTTTTGCTTCTTTTTCTGCTTCTGCGGCTTCATCTTCACTATCGTTATATAGTTTCAAAAAACCATCAAACATAGTTTTGCTTGTACCAGCTTTTAGAGTGCAGTCACCAGCTTCAATTTCAATTGTTTTGTTTGCTATTTCAGCATTTGCCATTTGTGATGACATGAATTTTTCCCAGATAAGTTTATATAAACGATATTGGTCATTATCCAAATATTGTTTGATACTTTCTGGTGTTTTATCAGGATATGATGGTCTGATAGCTTCGTGGGCGTCTTGAACGTTTTGTTTTCCTTTGACGTATGAGTTTGCTTTTTCTGGATAATAGTTTTCGCCATAGTTATTTACGATGAAATCTTTTGCCATAGCCATCGCGTCATCAGATACACGAACACTATCGGTTCTCATATAAGTAATTAAACCGACTGCTCCACCATCAATTTCAATACCTTCATATAATTTTTGCGCAACTTGCATTGTTTTTTGTACGCCAAAACCAAGTTTTGTACTAGCTGCACGTTGCAGAGTTGATGTTATAAATGGTGCTGTTGGTTTTCTTTTTGTAGTTTTGTTTGTTATCTTTTCAACACTGAACTCTGAATTTTTTAATTCTTCAACAATTTTAGTTGCTTCATCTGTATTTTTTATTGTTTTTTCAACAGATTTGCCTTTGATTTTTGATAATTCTGCTTCAAATGTTTTTCCTTCTTTAGAAAGAAGTGCATGAATTGACCAGTATTCTTGTGGTTTGAATGCTTCAATTTCTTCTTCTCTTTCACAAATCATACGAAGAGCAACAGATTGAACACGTCCTGCTGATAAATTATAATTACCCATTTGTTTCCATAAAACAGGGCTTAATTTATAACCTACAAGCTTATCTAGAATTTGTCTTGTTTGTTGAGCTTGTACCATATCCATATTGATTGCACGAGGATGTTCAACTGAATATTTAACAGCTTTTGGTGTAATTTCGTTAAATTCAATTCTCTTGATTTTTTCATCTGGCACATTTAAAATTTGGCGAACGTGCCAAGCAATAGCTTCTCCCTCACGGTCAGGGTCGGATGCAATCAGGATTGTATCAAATCTTTTTGACAAGTCATTTAATTTTCTTACTACTTCTTTTTTATTTGGTATGATTTCAAATTTTGGTTCAAAATTGTTGTTTACATCAAAACCAAGATTGTCAGTTTTCGGGTCTTTAGTAGGTAGGTTTCTAATATGACCATAACTTGCTTCTATCTGAAAACTGTCACCTAAAATTTTCTTGATTGTTTTAGACTTTGCAGGTGACTCAACTATTACCAACGTTTTTTCTTTTTTACTTGCCATTTTTCTCTCTATAAAAGTGAAATATATTTATCCCCGTTAGTTTGAGATATACTACCCTCTAACTCTAACTTTGTTAATATTACCATTAAATCAGCAATATTCAAGTTAGTTTTAACAATTATCTCATCTAATGTTAGCATATCTTTTTGAATGCAGTCTATTATTAATTGTTCTTCATCTGTAAAATTATTTTTTTTATTCTCTTTGCTCTCAGTTTTTGTGTTTATTTGCCAGTTCATTGCATCTAAAATATCGTTATGGTTTGTTACAACCGCTGCGCCTGTTTTTATTAATTTATAGACACCTTCTGTATTTGGATTTGAAATTAATCCTGGCATACACATTAACTCTCGTCCTTGTTCTAACGCTAAATTTGCAGTTATCATTGCACCAGACTTTAATGCCGCTTCTGCGACTAAAACACCTTTTGATAAACCTGATACAATTCTATTTCTTGCAGGAAAATGCCAGCTTATAGCATCAACATCTGGCCAATATTCGGTTAATACGGCACCTGCACCATCTTTGATTTCATTAAATATTTTTATATTTGATTTTGGATAAATTTTATCAAATCCGCCACCAATAACAGCAATAGTTTTTATATTGTTATCAATTGCTGTTCTATGCGCAATGGTATCAATCCCTTCAGCCATTCCTGAAACAATACAAAGGTCTGTATCGTGCAACCCAGATAAAATTGTTCTTAATGTATTTCTTGAATTTTCGCTGGCTCTTCTAGATCCAACAACAGCTATTGTTCTATCTATGTTACATGATGATAAATCACCGACCATAAAAAGCCCGCTTGGAGGATTATCAATTTGTCTTAATAAATATGGATATCTTTCATCTTCTGGATATAAAAAGTCAAAACCACGCTTTTTAATGTATTCATAACTTTCATCAGGATTGATAGAATCTCTTTCTGCAAGAAAAGATTCAAGAGATTGTTTCCTTAATCCTTCAATTTTCCATAAATCATAAGCTTGTGCATGCCAAGCAAGCTCAATTGAGCCAAAATGCTCAAATACTCTATTTACAAACATAGAGCCTGTTTTGGTTAACCTAGAGAACGCACACCAATATTTAGCTTTTTCGTCCATTAAGCTTCACAACAACCGTTTTTAAGTAGGTTTTCATATTTTGTTTTGTAATATGCTGCAAATAAACAAGCAAAATTGTATTTTTGCTCTGTTGTAGCTGGTGCAACAAATGTGTCTTGAGCTACAATTGGCTCTTCAATAATCACAGGAGCGTTTTCTCTGCGCCCGAATTCTACACGGTGCAATGGTTGACAATTCATAGTGTTATTAATTGCTTCGATTCTCATTAATCGGCCCCTTCACATAAATACCCATGACAAAATGTTAGCATAGTTGTCCTCTATTTTCAACTATTCTTGTCAGCTATTTTACATACTAAATCCATTTTGTATGTAGTGCATAATGCATATCTTTTTCTTTCAGAATTTTACATACTTCTTGTCTGCTTAAACCTGCATTTTCGTAGTAAATATCATCTGAAAATTCTTCTGGCTGTTTTATATTTGTAATTCCTAGCTTTTTAATATTCTCTTCTGTTAGCATTGCAGAAGATTTTGTGATGTGGAAAATAAAATTGTGTGTTGTTGAAATATATTTTTTATTTCTATCTGCAAAGCTTATTGTTTTTTCAATATCTTCTTCTTCTTCTGTTGGGAAGCCATATATAAGTCCAATATCAACAGCAATTCCAACTTCGTTGCAATCTTTAAAGATTCTTTCAGCTGTATCTAATTTTATTCCTTTGTTCATTAGATTTAATATTCTTTCAGAACCACTTTCAATTCCAAAGAAAATTTGTTTTAAACCAGACTCTTTTAACTTTTTTAATATATCTAATGTTAAAGTTTCTTCAGCTCTTAAAAAACAAGTGTAGTTTATTTTTAATCCTCGTTTAATAATTTCATCTGCAAATGTTTCTGCAAAATTAATATTTAGTGCGTCATCTACTATATTAAAGAATGTAATATTATATTTCTTTGATAAATCTTCTACTATATCAACCGCATTTTTCGTGTTCATTATGTAATATTTTTTCCATAAATGGTTGTAGCAAAATATGCATTTGTGTCAATAACAACCTTTTGAAAATTCAAGTGCTATATAATTGTCTAGAACATAGTCGTTAAAATTTACTCCGTCATAACTAGGTGGATGAATTTCTTTTATGTTTTGAATTTCTTGTTCTTTGTTTTTAATTATTTTATTGTCTTTTCTATACACTAAACCAGATACTTCTGTTATTAGTCTTTTATTTTCTATATATTGAACATATTCTACAATTGATTTTTCCCCATCTCCAACAAGAATGTGGTCAAAGTATTTTCCAAACATATCAGGATGGTTCACAAATCCATCAATAGTTGTTGTTGGTACTACGCCGCCAATTACTACTTTTGCATTTGTTTTTTCTTTTAAAAGTTTACCTAATGTTAATGCTGCTATTGTATTTTGTTCAAATGGTATTGTAATTCCAATAACATCATATTGATTTAAATTTAATTCATCTATTTTTCTATCAAAAATACTAATGTAAATGTTTCTTTTTTTATTTGAACATTTATCTGTAATATCTTCGTATGAAAATTCGTATAAATCATTTTTTGTTGCAAGAATAGGAGTTGATGATGATATTCTTGTAAATGGTTTTTCAGGATGAAATGGTAAGAAAGAAAAATATGCTAATGTGTGGAATATTTTAATATATTTTTTTTCTTCGTCTTTATCTTCAAATTTTCCCAAAGTCTTTGCAAGTAAATATTCTTCAAAAAAACTTTTTTCTGCATTTGAGTAAAAATCAATAAGCTTTTTGTTTGAAACTATATATTTTTCTATTCTTCTATTTAATTCTTCAAATTGAGTCTTGTTTATATGATATTTTTCATTAACACCATCGTTAAGATAATCATTATTTTCGTATATCTTTTCTAATAATGATTTTGTATTTTTTAAGTATTCTCCACTTGTAATTTCTTTTAAAAATTCAACATTTAAATCTAAAATGTTAGCGTCTATTCCATTACCTTTGAGTTGTCCTAATAATACCGGCACAGAAGCGTAAATAGAGCTAAAGGTGTTAAGTGGTGGATTTATTAGTAATACTTTCATTATTTTCTCTCTATTTGTTTATATCTTAATAAAGCATTGTAATATGCTCTTGCATCTTCGCATAAAATTTCTGCTTTTTTCATATAGCCATTTTCAAAAGAAGCATATACTGGGCAAAACATACAATATTTACAATACTCTTCTTTAAAGCATCCTTCTAAGTTGTTAGTTGTAAAGTCCTTAGTAAAGTCTTTAATTTGTTTTCCAAAAACTTCTTTTAATGATGTATTTTTTAAATTTCCAAATTCATATTTTAAATAAGTACAAGGCGTTATACCTAAGCTTGGTGTAATACTTAACATTCCGCTTGCGGCATTGCAAATTCTATGTTTTTCTATAGAAAAACTTCTTTTATTGTCTTTATTGAAACTTTCAAAATAGTAATCTTCTATTTGTTTTTCACTTAATTTTGCTTCTAAATTGTTATTATCTTTATTATTTATAAAGCGCACATTTTTAATAAAATTTGCACCAATCTCATTTGCAAATTCTTCTATTGCTTCATAATTGTGATAATTGTATGAAAGTATCATGCAATTAATGGTTACGTTTAAATCTTTTTCTCGTAGTCTTTTAATAATTTCAGTCGTTTTTACCCAAGAACCTTTTACTTTTGTTATATAGTCGTGAGTTTCTGGATCCATACTGTATAGTGAAATAAAAAATGACGGATATATAGAAACAACTTCATTAAACAGCTCTGGATTATCATATAGGTTTTGACCATTAGTCATTATGTCTAAATCTATACATTTGCTTCTTGCGTATTTTGCAATCTTTAGAAAATCCTTATTTGCAGTACATTCTCCACCGGTCAAAACTAATGAAGATAAACCTAATTCCAATGATTCATCTATAATTGCTTTTGCATCTTCAAATTTAATTGAATATTCATTTAAATCTTTTGGGTTACAACAATGTCTGCAATTTAAATTACAAGCATAATTTAATTCTAAATATAATCGTCCTATAAAATTATTGATAAAAAGAAGCTTATTCTCTAGTTCGTTAAAATATTCTGAATTATCTGTTAAATCTATCTTTTGGGTTAGGTATTTGTTGCTAATTTTGTTATTTGTTGTTTCGTCTGTTTCGATAATTTCTTCTTGTTTAAGTTCTAAAAGAAATTCTGTCATGTTTTGGTCTTTGCATTTTGAATTTTTTAAAATATCTTCATTTGCAATGATAGATTGCCACATTTCTGCAACATTATCTTTAAGTACCCATACAAGATTTTTTTTTATATCTTTAATAAAACTTACTGTTGAACTTTTTGTTTTGTAAGTTTTTGTACGTATCCATTTTTTAATCATTATTTTTTTGAATGTCTCCATTTCTTACTATTTTCCAGAAGGAATGTGACCACAAGTTTGAGTACAGTGGTAAGCAATTAAAACAGATTCTTCTTCTGGAAATTCAAAAATATCTTCAAATATGTCGTTTATTTCTTCTTTTGATAAGAAATCAGTATTTATTTCTTTGTTATTCATATTATGCTCCTTTTAGATTTAACATTTTACCTAACTCTTTATTCCAATCTCTATATTCATCGGAGAATTGATAAAATCCCGAATATGGAGTGAAAGTCATTTCTTCAAAATATAATTTATTATTATATATCATATAATCAACTCGTACCAGTTTGAATTCTTTTGCTAATATTTTACTTAATTCAACAGCTTTTTTTAATAACATATCAGCTTCATCTTCAACTTGTTTTCCTTTAGGGTCAAACTTTAAGTTGATTTGTTTGTAATTCTCATCAAATGTTGTATAGAAAGTTTCTTCATTTGTATCTTTTCCACGTTTATATTTGTAGAAAATTTTTGGTTCTGAGTTAAAACAGTATATCTGAATTCCTGGTGGTGTATATTTCATATCTTCTCTAAGTAGTGGTTCTACAACTATTTTAGGGTCGATATTTTTATATTGAGTTTCAAAATCACTCCAACCAAAAAAGCTTTGTTCTAGCCAACCATTAACTGTACGCTTAGATAAGTCGCATAAGCTTTTGTTTTCTAAGTATTCGTTTTTCTTTTTAACAATAAAGTGCCATCTGCATCCGTGATTACATTTAACAATAAAACTTTCTGGAAGTTTATCAAAGTCTATTTCATCATAATTATTACAAACTTGTAAAACGGGTTTTAAATATTCTTCACCGATTCTGTCTTTCACCCAATCTCTAACTAAAAACTTATCAGTCAATTGAGCTTTAATTGGTTTATTATCATATATTTTTAACCATTGAATTTTTTCATTAAAGTTTTTTGGTCTTTTTAAGTTTAGTTGTTGTCCAAATTTTATTGAATACGCTTCTTTTAAATATTCGGGGTATTCTTTTTCATCAAGTGCCATTAAAAAAGAATAGTCAAATATGGCGTTCCCATTATTTCTTAGTCTTTGACAATAGTAATGTGGAGAACGAATACTGCATTTATTAAATTTATTTTCAAAAAACTGATATAGTTTTTCTATAATGCTCATAATAAACTTACGCTATTCCTATTAACGTCTATTATATATCAAATATAGGTAAAAATTAATAAATATTCGTTTTGTTAAAGCTATATGTTACATAACAAATCAGCAAGTGGTGTTTCTACTTTTCCATTTAATGATTTATCTATTTCTCTTAGTTTTTTTGAAATTGTATCAATTTCTTTTGTCCAATTGAAATATTTTTTAATAAAATTTTCGCCCTTGTTAAAATCTTGAGATAATTGGACCTCTATTATTTCAGTTAGCATTTTGTTTGCTGTTGGTATCATTTTTTCGATGTTAATATCAATAATTCCATCTTTGCTAACTGAAATTGCACCTTCAAAGATGAAGAAGTATGCTTGCATTACAGTTCTAACTCTGTGTGCTTGAGATAGTTCTGGTTTCGCTTTTAAGAAACAGTTTGCGCCAAATGTTACTAGAATTTGATTTTTTTCTTCTTCTGTATAAACTCCTGCATCTGTTAAACATTGAAGCAATGCTAATGCGCCCATATCTGCTTTATTTTCTTCGATAATGTTTTTGTATTTACCAAGCGCTTCTGTACCAGATTTTGGTCCTAGAGAGTGAACGTTTTCGTGCCCGATTGTAAACCAATGGTCTGCTTCTGGGTTATAGAATTTGTGTAATTCTTTATTTAAAGTTGCATCAAGTCTTTTTTGTCTGCGTTCTTTTGCTTCTGGTGAATTACTTGTTCTTACTTGTCTATGGTAAACATTTCTTCTTCCACCACCAATTGTTAGTGATAATTTGTCATTGTTTGGTAAATTTTGTGCGATTGTAATACCTCCACGATATGAACCTTCATCTCCACGAAGTGAAACAATATCAGCGTCAACCATTGTTTGCAAATTATCATCATCTGATGATATGTTTTGTTCGTATCTTTCTTTTAATGGCATATTTTCAGCCATAAGAGGAAGATAATTCTTAACTTTTAATAAATCTTCTGTTCCTTTTTTATTAACAATACCAACTCTAACTCCTATTGAGTCTTTAGATATTGGTGTAATATTATTTTCTTCAAGTAGTTGTTTTAATTCTTCATCTTCAATAACACTTCCCGTTAAAAGGTCTGCATATTGCTCTCTAGAAAGAGTGAATTCTAATGGTGTATCTTGAAGCGTTGCCCATTTCTTATCTGCATATGCGTCTAACATCGGGTCATTTTCTCTTAACGCTTTTGCTTGAAGAATAAGGTATTCATTAAAGTCTGCATTTGTTGACACTTTTGCTGCAAGTTCTAGTTCTTGTGCCATTTTTTCAAATTCTTCTTTGAATTCTACAGTATAATCGTATGCTTTTAGCTTGTTACCATTCCTTTTAACAATTGTTCTTTGGTTAAGAATATTTTTTACTTCTTCAATTTCTCCATTTTTTATCATTGATTTTAATATTGAATGAAGTTCTTCTTTTGACATATCACTTGGATAAAAAGCTTTCCCTTCTTTTTCTTGTGTGTCTTTTAAAAGAATTACTTTTTTTGATTCTGAATCTATGCCAATTATTCCAAGTTGAGCATCAAATAAAATTTTTGTTAGTTCTGCTTGTTTGTTCCCTTTTTTGATTTCATCGTTTAAAAAAGCGAAGAACGGTAAATTTAATTCATTATCTTGTTTCATATAGATTATATTTGCATATTGTGCTGCTCTTACAAGGTGTTTTAGTGCTTCTTTGTCACCATCTGCTAATTCAGTATATTCGGTGGCGTCCTCTTTTAGCATCTCTTTTTTGACTAAATAATCTTTATGTGTTCTTTTTTCTAATTCTTCAATTGATAAATTAAATTCCATACTTAAATCTCCTAAATTACTTTAACTATACAGAAATTTAGGAGATTAAACAATAATACATATAGATTAATATTGAATTAGAACTGTATCAGGCACTTCATAATATTTGCAGTTTGGACATTGTGTTAGTGCATAGAATTTGCCGTTTTCATTTGGATATCTAGATTTGAAATTTGAAATTATATTAGATGGCGTTTTTGATTTTTTTACGCAGAAAGTATATGCTTGTTCATTTGGTTCTGCTGCACTAATTTCAACTGATTCCATATCTAACACTTTAATTACTACAGGTTTTTGTGCGTATGTATATGGATCTGATATTTTATTGTTTGTCCAGAATTTGTATCCAACTCTGTTTAATCCATTAGTTTTTAAAATACCCATTATTTCTGGGATATTTGCAACTCTGCCATCGTGTGCATAACAGTATGCATCTTTTTCGTGCATTGTTTTCATCGCTGGGGTTGGATTAATAACACCAAAAGAAGGCGAGCAGAAACTTTGTTTCCATATTTGTTTTTGGTTCTGAATTGGAAGGTTTCCAAAGTTTTGGAATGGATAATAGCATAAGCTGACATTCTGCTTATATGGATCTCTTATAATTGTTGTTTGTAGTTTTGCTTCACTAGATGAGTAATAACTATTCATCTTTGATTTGCTATCGTAAATATACCCTTTGCTTAAAAGTTCATTAAAATATTGTTGAGTCACGTGTTGAACATTAAAATTAACGTGTCTTGGTATTTCGTTTTCTGGTGGAGGATATTGTGGTGGTGCGATTTTTTTAAAAACTTGAACATCGCCTTCTCCTCTTAGCTTTTCTACGTTTATATTTTTCTTTTGATTAACATTTAATTTTTCGTTTTCAAACTCTACCGGTTTAGTTTTAAAGAAGTATGGTTGTTCAAATAATCTGTATTTTGAACTAGATTCTGATGTGCAATATACAACTGGTGTAACATTCTCTGGCTTTTTTACAACTTCGTATGACATATTTTTAAAATGCAAAACTAGGTTGTTTCTTCCTGCTTTATCACTAGTCCAATAATATTTTTCTCCAAATGTATCAAAACGGTGGAAGATGATGTTATAAATTTCTTTATGTGTTGCAACTCTTGCGTTCATTGAAGAACAGAATTGTCTTGCTGTTTCGTAATTAGAAAACTTATAGCCTTCTGTTGTATATAGAAAAGGTGTTTTTATTTTTTGTGATTTTAATTTAACAACAACAGGTTCACTTAAATCTGTATATTGTAAGTATTCAGTTGAATATTGGATAGGAAGTTTTGCTGCTTTATATTTGTCTTTCTTTATAAAGTTAAGTGAGTCTATTACATTCGAAATCATTTGTGAAAAAGAAAAAATTATAAAAATTACAAATAATATCAAAATGATTAAATCGGTTTTGCCTCTTTTTCTTAGTTTTTCTTTTTCTGGTAGTACAAAAGCTGGTGTAATTAAATACATATATGCGAGCAACAAAATAGACGGCAATAACACTGATATTGTGCTCATAAAATATGTAAATACAAAAGTGGCATTTAACGCCTCTTTGTTAATTGTTGATAATCTATATACATCACCGCAAAATATTAAAAATATTAATAAGAAAAATGCCGCGATTGTCATTGGATAGTTAACATACATTAACTCTTTTTTCACTGCAATCCAATTAGATTTTGCAATAGATGCTGTTTTCATTCTATAGACAAAGAAAATTGCACAGTTGAAAAAGATACTAAGACTGACGGCTGTATTTTTATTAGAATCAGCAAGTACTATCATTAAAATATTGCAAAATACAATCAAAATAGTAAAAAGAATATTGTTGTTTCTAAGGTATTTACTTACATATACTTTTTGTTTCATTTTTTGCCGTCTTTTGTATATTACCTTTCATTATTGTATAATTAACATGTTAGCATAGGGAAGGTGTTAAAGTGGAAATTATACAAAAATCTACATTAAGTGAATTAGCAAAAGAAGTTTTTCAAATAGAAGCTGATTCGATTATTAAGCTAAAAGATAGAATTAACGGTAATATTGAACAGGCTGTTTCTGTGATAATGCAATCAAAAGGACGTGTGATTGTTACAGGAATGGGTAAATCTGGTTTGATTGGTAGAAAAATTGCTGCGACTTTATCTTCAACGGGTACACCTTCTTATTTCTTACATCCTGCAGAATCTACACATGGTGATTCTGGTATTATTACCAGAGAAGATGTCGTTATTGCAATTTCAAACAGTGGTGAAACTCTTGAACTTTTAAATCTCCTTCCATTAATAAAAAGATTTGAAGTTCCTCTTATTGTTTTAGCTGGAAATCAAAATTCAACATTAGGTAAAAGTGCCGATATTTATTTCGATATTTCTGTTGAAAAAGAAGCTTGCCCGTTGGGCAAGGCTCCAACTGCAAGTACAACAGCTACTCTTGCAATGGGTGATGCGCTTGCAATTTGTTTATTGAAAAATAGGGGTTTTTCAACAGAAGATTTCCTTTTATATCATCCTTCTGGTGCGCTAGGTAAAGGTGTTATCTATATGGTTAAGGATTTAATGTTAAAAGAAACTTCTCAACTTCCAATTGCTCATGAAGATGATACTTTCTTAGAAACTGTTGATTTGATTTCTAAAAAGAAATTAGGTTGTGCTTTGATTGTAAATTCGCAAGGTAAGTTAACTGGTTTATTAACAGACGGTGATATTAGAAGAATTTTATTAAGATATCCAGATGTTTCTGTTTTATCAACAAAATCTGTTATGACAGTTAATCCAAAAACAATATCTGGTGATGATATGGCGACAAAGGCTTTGGCGTTTATGGAAAAATATTCTATTACATCGCTTGCGGTTTGTGATGAGAATAATGTACCTGTTGGTATTATTCATATTCACGATATCTTAAAAGCAGGAGTTGCATAATGTATAGTTTAGAATTAAAAAATAAAGCATCAAAAATTAAAATGGTAGTGTTTGACGTTGATGGCGTTATGACAGATGGCAGCATTACTTATGATGAAAATGGTGTTGAATATAAAACATTTAACGTGAAAGATGGTCAAGGTATTGTTCGCATTACAAAAGAAGGTATTATTACTGCAATAATTACAGCTAGAAATAATGCAACAGTTAAGCATCGCTTTGAAAACTTGGGTATGAGCCGATTATTTATGGGACAAAAAGATAAGATGGTTGCGATGAAACAACTTCTTGAAGAATATAATCTTGATTTATCTCAAGTTGCATATATGGGCGATGACTTACCTGATATGTGCGTTTTGAAAGAAGTTGGGCTTGCTTCTTGTCCAAATGATGCTATTGATGAAGTTAAAGAATTATGTCATTTTATTTCATCAAAAAATGGTGGTCGAGGTGCTGTTAGAGAGTTAACTGACCTTATTTATTCATCTCAAATAAAAGTTTAGCGCCAATTAGTGTTAAATCAGGGTTGATGTAGTCAAATTTTCTTTTTAAGTATTTACTAATTACTGTTGAATAACCACCTGTTGCAATGATGGTTGCTTTTTGTCCAAGTTCTTTTTCGCAATCTTCTATTAATCCATCAATCATTGCAGCGTGTCCACGTACAATCCCTGATAACATTGCTTCAATTGTATTTTTTCCGATTGTATGTTCTGGGGCTTCTATATTTAATTTTGGAAGTTTTGATGTGCGGCTACTTAATGCTTCTGCTTGAATTTTCATTCCCGCTGTGATTATTCCGCCAATGAATTCATTTTTTTCGTTGACGATATCAAATGAAGTTGCTGTTCCAAAATCAACAACTATTGCTGGCGTTGAATATAGTGCTACTGCTGCACTTGCGTTTACAATTCGGTCTGCACCAATTTGTGAAGGGTTGTCTGTTTTTAGAACAACATTTGTTTTTATTTTGTGTGAAATAATTAATGAATCTATTCCTAAGTATTTTTTTAGTGCTATTTCTATTTTTTCAGTTAATTGAACAACAACACTAGCTATTACCGCATTTGAAATTTTTTCATCAAGGTTTGTCTCTCTTAAAAGATTTTTAAGAAAAACACCGTATTCATCCTCTGTTCTTTTTATATCAGTTGCTAAACGCCAAGATTGAACAATTTTGTCATTTTCAAAAACGCCCAAAGTAATATTTGTGTTTCCAATATCAATAACTAATAGCATTATTTTTTCCTTTTTTCCTATTCTAACAAAAACAAGATTTATGTTACAATTAGGGCAAAGAGGATAGAAAAATGATGGATTTTTTAGTTCAAAGTTTTCAAGTAAAATCAATGAGCCTTTATGAAGCTGGCATGTTGATTTGCTTTGGTGCTAGTTGGCCTTTTGCTGTTATGAAAACCTACAAAACAAAAAATGTAAAAGGTAAAAGCAGGTTATTTTTAACTTTGATAATTTTAGGCTACATTTGCGGGATTATAAATAAAATACTGAATTCTGTGGATATCGTTTTATGGCTATATGTAATAAACTTATTATTAGTTAGTACAGATTTTGTATTCTG
>CAZNLZ010000005.1:0-15936 GCA_964574225.1 uncultured Muribaculaceae bacterium
CCTTCTCTTTGATACATAGGAATAAATGTTGGCATATCAATACCAAGTTTTGAAACATTATTTTGAATTTCAACAGGAACTGACCCTAATCCACCTTCTTTAATTGGTTGGAATTCAGAAGTTACAGACCATAAACTTGGTTTTTCACTAGTAATTGCTGTTGGTTCTTGTAATGAGTATAAATATTTCGGTACTGCACCCTTGATTTTAGCAATTGCAGCCTCATACTTAACGGAATTTTTATTCATATCGTTATTTGTTAATAAACGAATACCATTAAAATCTTTTGTATATTTTGAAGCTAATGCTTGAGGTGTTTGCGCAATAGCGGCACTTGCTGTATTTGCAGCATAGCTAGAACGGGAATCAATTGTATTTACTCTATTTGTAATTTGTCTTGAAACATTTTCTTTATCGTCATCAGACATTTGACCTGCTTTATATGAGCCAGTTAATCCAGCAACTGCAAGTAAAGCAGACCAAATTTTAGCATTATCTTTTTTTGTGTTCTCTAGAATTTCATGTTTAAGTTTACTTCCAATTTCATCTGCTTTTGGAGCTAAATCTTTTAATTTTTGGACTTCATCACTTAAGCCAGAAAGTTGTTTTTTTAGTACCTCAGTATTTTTATTGCACATTTTATATGTAATTGCAGCAGTTACTGGTATTGCAATTGCCGTAACAGCAATAGGGGCTACAACCTTTGCAACCTCTTTAACATCAACTTTTTTCTTCTCTTTTTCGTTATTATCAACTGAAACTGGCTTTACAGTTGGAACGTAAGCTTGTTGACTAGAAAAATTAGCGAACACATTTGATGTCATACCTAAAACCCCTTATTGAGAACACACACAAAAAAAGAGCCCTCAATAACTGCAAATGCTTATTTAAAGGGGTTTGTAACAAAATTGTTACAATGATAAATTATGTAATAATAAAGACTTAAAGCGTATTTCATTATACAATTACAAAAGAGATATAGTAATAGTAGGTAGATATGAAATTAAAAGACTCACAAGCGCTTACTTCATTTGAATATAGTTGGTTATTAAAGCGCATTTATCCATATATCAAGCCATTTATGGGAAGGGTTATACTTGGCTTTTTAGTTGCAATTCCTGTTGGACTCTTAGATGGTGTTGTTTCTTTTTCACTTAAACCATACATGGATTATGTAATTGGAAAACAAAATCTTGTAATACTTGGGCATGAAATACCTTATATGATATTAGCTTATGCAATGCCATTTGCGGTTATTGGCTTCGCAATCCTTCAAGGTTTACTAAGATACATCAATACATATTTAACAGACTGGACAAGTTTAAAAATTACAAACTCCGTTAAAGTTGATTTATTCTCAAGATTAGTTTATATGGATACTTCATTTTTTGACCAAAATTCATCTGGACTAATTTTAAACAGATATTTAACTGACCCTGATACAGCTTCAAGAGGAATTGTAGATAACATAACAACATTAATAATTAGCATTTTTGGTGCAATTTCACTTGTTATTGTTATGCTATATAGTTCTTGGAGATTAGCATTTGTTGGAGTATTTGTTCTTGTTGCAGCCTTTATTCCTGTAATGTTCATAAGAAAGAAAATCAAGTCAGTTTCTAACCAAAACATTGTAATTACTGGTGGAATTATGACTACAATGAACGAAACATATTCAGGTAACAAAGTAGTTACTGCATACAACCTACAAAATAGACAAAATAAGAATTTCAGGCAAGGTATTACAGATAGTTTCAACGTTCAAATTTCTCTAACAAAAAGAGTTGGTTGGATGTCTCCAATTATGTATGTAATTGCTGCTTGTGGTATTGCATTTGTACTATTTTACGGAACAAAATTAATTTTTGACGGACAAATGACAGCTGGTGGTTTTGCATCCTTCGTAACATCTTTATTATTACTCTATAAACCAGTTAAAACACTAGGTAGAACACTCTCTCATATTCAAAATATATTTGTGTCATTAGGCAGAGTTTTTGAATTATTTGACTATGTACCATTAATTAGAAATAGAGAACAAACAATATCAATTCCTGAAATACAAAATGGAATTAGTTTTGAGAATGTTACATTTGAATATGTTGATGACACACCAGTGCTAAAAAATATCAATTTACAAGTAAAAAAAGGTGAAACTCTTGCAATAGTTGGCAATTCTGGTGGAGGAAAGTCTACAATAGTTAATTTAATTCCAAGATTCTACGATGTAAAATCAGGTGCGATTAAAATTGACAATATTGATATTAGAAACTTCAAAATAGAAGACTTAAGAAACAATATATCATTTGTTTTCCAAGATAACTTCCTATTTTCAGGTACAATCAGAGAAAATATATTATTAGCAAAACAAGATGCAACTGAAGAAGAATTAAAAACAGCACTTACAGCATCACATCTTGACGAGGTAATAGCTTCATTGCCTGACGGATTAGATACAATTCTTGGAGAAAGAGGATTAACACTATCAGGTGGTCAAAGACAACGTGTAGCAATTGCAAGAGCAATGATTAGAAATACACCAATTGTCATTCTTGATGAAGCAACATCAGCCTTAGACAATGAGTCTGAAGCAATTGTACAAAAAGCATTGGACAACTTAATTCAAAATAAAACTGTATTTGTTATCGCACACAGACTATCAACTATTAAAAATGCGGATAGAATTGCCGTAATAAACAATGGAGAATTAGTTGAACTTGGTTCACACGATGAACTAATTAAAATACAAGATGGACAATATAAACACTTATACGATATGCAATTTAAAGGACAAGAAAAATAAATGAAACGTATATTAATCACAGGTGGAGCTGGTTTTATTGGTTCACACTTAAGCGAAAAACTTTTAAATGATGGCAATGATGTTATTTGTTTAGATAATTTCTTTACAGGTTCTAAAAATAACATTAGACACTTAATTGGAAACAAGCATTTTGAACTTGTTCGACACGATGTAATTAAAGAATATCTAGCGGAAGTTGACCAAATATACAATTTAGCTTGTCCAGCATCACCAATTCACTATCAATATAACCCAATAAAAACAGTTAAAACATCTGTTATGGGTATTATCAATATGTTAGGTCTTGCCAAACGTTGCAAAGCAACAATATTACAAGCAAGTACTAGCGAAGTTTATGGTGACCCACAAATACATCCTCAAATAGAAAGCTATTGGGGCAATGTTAATCCAATCGGCATAAGAAGTTGCTATGACGAAGGAAAACGCTGTGCAGAAACACTTATGATGGACTATCATAGACAAAATAACATAGATATCAGAATTGCAAGAATATTCAATACATATGGTCCAAGAATGGCCTTAAATGATGGCAGAGTTGTTTCTAATTTTATAATTCAAGCACTTAAAAATGAACCAATTACAGTATATGGTGACGGTTCTCAAACAAGAGCATTCTGTTATGTTTCAGATATGGTTGAAGCTCTAATAAAATTAATGAATAATCAAGAAAACTTTATTGGACCAGCAAATTTAGGAAATCCTCAAGAATTTACTATATTAAACTTTGCAGAATTAATTATTAAATTAACAAATTCAAATTCAAAAATTGAATTTAAGGAATTACCACAAGATGACCCAATTCAAAGAGAACCTGATATTTCTCTTGCAAAAAGCATACTAAAATGGGAACCAACAGTTGAAATTGAAGATGGTTTAAAAGCCACAATAGAATACTTCGACAAAATATTGAATTAATGAAAAAGATATTTATACTTATTTTAATAGTAATCTTATCCTTTAACAGCGCAAACGCTGTTGAGGAGATTAAACTTGAAACAGAGAAAAACAAGTTTGATTACTTATCAGATGTTTATTATGGAAAAGTTGAAAATGCAAATCCTGTATTAAAATTATTCTCTGAAAAAGGATTACAATTTGAAAATTCAAGAATTAATTCAATTAAAGCACGCTTTCTATATTCTGGAGAATTAACGTTCTTAAAAACAGAAGGAGAAGGACTTAGTACAAAACATGATTTCGGAGTTATTGAGCCAGCGATAACAACAAGATTGAATGATAATAAAACCGAAATAGAGTTTAGTTATAATTTAATGAGACAAATAAAAAATCATCCAAATGGTTTTACAAGAAGAATTTCAACTTTATATGTTTCTCATGATATTACAGAAAATCAAAAAATCTTATTCGGTCAAGGTTCTAGACTTCCAACTAATTTCAATGGAAGCATATCAACAATGCAACAAGAGTTTGTAATAAAATCACAAATAGGTAGAACGCTTGGTGATGCCAGGTCTGTTGGTATAAGAAATATAGCAAAATATAAATATTTAGAATACGACATAGGCATATATGACAGTACAAGATATATGATGGACTTTGGTCGTGGCTTAGATTTTACAGGATATTTAATGTTCAAACCATTTGCTGATTTTAATGAAAAAATAGGCAAGGTAAGACTAGGTACAAGCTATAATTATGGCGAATATAATAATAGCTATAGCCAATATTCTGTATTTTTAGGATACGACTATAATAAGCTTCACTTCAGAAGCGAATATGCAAATGCTGACGGATATAACACAAAAGTTTGTTTAAGAGACAAAGCAGATGGTTTTTATACCTCATTTGCATACGATATCACACCTAAAATAAGCATTCTTGGAAGATATGATTATCTAAATCCAAACAAAAACATTTCAAATGATACCTCGCAAGAATTCACTGTAGGTATTACATACAATTTACTTAAAAATCTAAAACTTATGTTTAACTTTGTTAGAAGAGAATACTCTAACAAAGAAGACTCTAATATGATTTTGTTTGCTACTCGATTTATTATTTAGTATAATTATGACCATGGAACTAGAGAATAAAAAAAATATTGTTGAAGAATTAATAAAAAATATAGTTGATAATCCAAATGTTTCAGATAACTATTTAAAATTAGCATCAATTTATTTAGCTGATAATGAATATGACTTGGCAATTGGTGTATATGAAAGTTTACTTAACTTTGAAAAATCCAACTATATTGCATTAACAAACTTAGGTAGTATTTATTTCTGTAAATATGATTTTCATAGAGCAGTGAATTACTACTCTAGAGCAGCAGCACTTGGAATTGAAGATTTATCAGTTTATTTTAATCTTGGCAACGCCTTTGCAGAACTTGGCGAATTCAAACAAGCAATGTCAAATTATATAAAGGCCCTAAATTTTGATAAAAATAATGACAAAGTATATTCTGCAATCGCTATGCTTTATCAAGATCAAGAAAATTATGATGAGGCATTTCGTCACTACGAGAAAGCTTTAAAGCTAAATCAACAAGACGTTAATAATTATATTAACCTTGCGCTAGTATTAATGAAAATGGGAAAAGCAGAATTTGCTATAAATTACTTCTTAAAGGCGCTTGAGATGTCTCCTGATGAAGTTAAATTCAAGTTATATTGTGCAAATGCTAATACAGCTTGCAAAAATTTCTCTGAAGCAAATGAATATTTTGAGAATATACTTTCAGAATATCCAAATTATTATCAAGCATACTTATGTTACGCTATTTCTAAATATGATGAAGGAAAAATTCAAGAAGCAATTGATTTATACAATAAAGCAATACAAATTTCACCTGAAATTACAAATGCATATGTGCTTTTAGGTAATCTATATTTTTCTGAAAACAAGTATGAAGAAGCAGCAGAAGTTTATAAAAAAGCAATTGAAATAGAACCTGCTGAATCAAGTATATATTCACTTCTTGGCAATACTTATGTAATGTTAAAGGATTTACGTTCAGCAATTTCTATCTACAAGCAAGCAATAGATATCGATTTTAATAATGATGAATTAAAGCTTGTTTATATTGAAATAGTACAAGAGTTTATAAAAAATAAAGCAGAAGAAAATACAGAAAATGTCGCATAATATATCAAAAGTTAATTTATTGGAAAAAATAATATCTGTTTTGACTTACATTACAATGGGGATTGTAGGTTTAATATGGATTATTATTGCTCATTTAAATAAAAAGAGCCTAAAGTATTTTCTTATGTATAACATTACTCAATCAATGGTAATTGCAATTATACTTGCGATACTAAATTTGTCATTAAATCTAGTTTTATCAATTTTAGGATTTATCCCAGTGCTATCGTATATAGCAGCAATTTTTAACTATATAATTTCAGTAAAAATGATTAGAATATATGGACTAGGCTGGTCTTTCACAATTTTTGAATTATTAGTGTTTATTTTATTAGCATATATAATTTCTGGTGTTATAGTTGGAAGAATATTCTACATTCCAGGACTTACATCAGTTATGCAAAAACTAATGAAAAAATACAATTAGTCGAACTTCCAATCAATAAGTGTTTTTGCGAAATTAACAGAACCACGTCTTACTGCTTCATCTTTACTTTTTGGCGAACTTTGAGCAGTTTTAGATGTACCTTTTGATTCTGTTTCATCAAAAATTTTACAACGTCTTAGATTATTAAAATCAAGAGACTGAGGAAGAATATTTTCAAAACCCAATTCTTGCAGTGACGGCAAGAAGAAACCTCTTCTATTTGGAGAAGCAATTCTTTGTCTTAAATAAGAATAATAAGTATATTCATCAAAAACATCTTTATTGTCATCGTTATATGCACTAAAAGCATCTTTAAAAGAAGAATAAGAACATCCTTTTAATTTTTTATTAGTTTTAAGCTTGTAACATAAATCTTCAATTTCTTTTAAACGTTCAACATCTCGACCAATAATTTGGATTTCACCTTGGAAACCATTACAATCAGGTGTTGATTTATATATTTCATCATCAGATAAATCAACGTTAATATGGACAGCCATATAGCCTGTTTTAGATACTTTATCTTTAACTTCAATATCAGCCGCTTTTTCTAAAGGTCTAAATTGTTTATTTGTAACATATAAATAATCATTTAAAGTAGTTTTCTTTAATAAGAATCTTTCATCAGGAATAATATTTTCTACAGAAACAATTTTCAAATCACCAGATGATACAGCTCTTGTCAAAGCAGAAATAAGACGTTCAGCACATTCATTGCTTTTATCATTTAAAACAATTCTTGCACCTACAATATCATTTGCATAATGTTTAATGCCATCAATAGTATCTGGTCTAATTAATTTATTATCATCAGATGTAATTTCAGAAGAATAATCTCCCATTTTCGTTGTCATAGCACGAATAAATGATTCTTCTGCAGCATCAGATGAACCACTAAAATCTAAGAAATTATAACTACGCATTTGCTCCATAATTTCTCTAATAGTTTGTTCTGGATGTTCAAACGCAGATGTTTTAATTGAAGTAGAATCATCTATAGAATGAGCAATTACAGCCATAATTTGGTCTTTATTGACATTTGGCATTGGCGGAAACGGAACAATCATATTTTGATAAAGTTCTTCAGCAAAATCATTATGCTCTTTTTTATACAATCTATCAAACTTTGAAATAACTTTTTCGTAAATACTAGCAGGAGATTTAGTACGGACTTCAAAAGAACCAAACTTATCTGCCTTTGATTTCGATTTTTGATGTTTAATTCCTAAAACATCTAATGATGTTGACGTATCTGTAAATTCAAGAAAATCTGAGAAATAAGAATCAAAAATTTTGTACATATAATATGCTGGAGCAGCTGCATAATCATGTACTGCGGTACAATCATTAAAATTAGGTTTTTCAGCACAAGAAGCATCAAATTTATTTTCTACACCACGAAAAGATACTGTATCTTGTGCTAATGGAGCAAGATTAGGATAAGTAGCCCTTGAAACTTGTTTTTGACTACCTATACCCAAATACTTAGGAAAATTATACGTATTAATTTTATTTACAAACATAATTGCTCCGAGTTGTAAAAAACACGTGAATATAATAATTGACTATTTAAAAATATTTTTTAATATTATTTTACAATCTTAGTTAAGCCACTTGGTGTATCAATATTTCTACCAAGATATAAAGCGTTTTCAAACGCAATCATTTGCAGAATAACTAATGCAGAAAATAAGAATTCAATATCTTTTGTCGTATTAACACAAATTGCATCATCTGATTTCTTTAAATTCAAATCAAAAGCTGATATTACAAGAGAATCAGATGTATATTCACTTCTAATTTTATCTAAAACTCGAACTGTAAAATCTACATTAAAATTATTAACGATAGAAATAACAGCACACTTTTTATTTAAGATAGCAATGTGACCATGTAAAAATTCGCCAGTAGGATACGCAGTTGTATTAATATAAGAAGTTTCCTTTATTTTTAAAGCACCTTCTTTGGCAAGTGGATAAAACATACCAGAAGCTAAAACTGCAGCATTATCATATGATGAAAGTCTTTTAGCAAAAGATTTTACTTGTTCTTTATTTAGCAGAACAGATTCAATTTTTTGTGGAATTGCATAAAGTTCCTCAAGCAAATTATTAACTGGAATTTCTCGTTGTTGCATAATTTTTACAGCAATTAGGAAAAGACAAAAAATCTGAGCACACATTGCTTTAGTTGATGCAATAGATTTTTCTTCACCGGCATGAAGAAGAAGCTTATATTTCGCATTATTATACAAAGTCGAATTTTTTGTATTAGTAATTGCTAAAATTTTATCAGTTTTGGATTTAACCAAATCTAATGATTTATTTGTATCCGCAGTTTCACCAGACTGAGAAATAAACACATATAAAGTTTGACTATCAACATCAACACTATCAAGCAATGAAAACTCACTTGCATAATAAGATTGAGCATAACAATGAACATTATCTCTTAAATAATTAGCTGCAATTGTTGCGCTATGATATGATGAACCACTTGCGATAAGACATACTTTTTTTATGTTATCAGGTAACTCAATATTAATTGTTCCATTTTTAGAAATATACTTTTTAATTAACTTTGAAACTGTTTCTGGTTGTTCAAAGATTTCTTTTTCCATATTTGTTTGTTTTGACGCAGTAAATAAACTCTTAAAAAATTTTGAAATAGGATTGCACATAATTAACTTTCTATAAAAAATCTTGACTTATAATCTTTCAAAACATTCTTTGGACTTAAAAGACCAATTTCAAACAATAATCTTGTTTGAGCTCTATTGTATTCTATCATATTTTTAATCAAATTAATATTAGATTGTACTTTTAAATTTTGGGAAGCAATTACATCAATAAAAGTTGCCTCACCTGCCTTCATATTTGCTAAAGATAGGTCTAAGCTAATATCAGCAGCCTCTGTTTCAACCTTTGATGCTTCAATCATTTTAAGAGCATTTAATGAATCATAATAATAAGTAATAATTCTTTCTTTTACATCACGTTCTAAATTAATTAGCTCAAGTTTTTTTGCATTAACAACGGCAGAATCAGCTTTTATTTTAGTAATTGTACCCATTAGCGCATTTTTACCGACATGCGCTCGAATATCAAGATTTATACTATTATGCCCAGTCATTCCGCGCCTTTTAGTACCAACTAAACCGTTTTGATATGAAATAACAACTTCGGGGATTATATCAGTATAATTTGAACTTCTAATTGCCCTATACGCATTAACCTCAGCTCTTTTTGCTTTTATATCTTCTCGTAACTCAACCGCATATTTATATAAATCTTCAATTGATTCATTTGGATTAACCAAAACACGACTATCTACCTCAATTTCAAACGGATATAAAGCATCTAAAACATCAACACCAATAATATTCGCAAGAACAGCTATTCTAAGTCTTAACGAGTTTAAAGTTGTTGTATAATCTTGCTGAGCACCAGCTAATTCTGCCTGCGCACGTTTTACATCATATAGAGTTCCAATTCCAGCCTGAAACCTTCCTTCTGTATATTTTAACTGTTCAAGTCTTTCAAAAATATTCATTTTTTGAACTTCAACTTCAAGCTTTTTTTCTAATGCATCATAATAGGCAATTACGGTGTCTCTAATTATTTCTTCCTTTGTAAACTCTAACAACGCTTTTTTTGCCTTTAACGTATTTTTAGTTTGAGCAATTAAGAAAAAATACCGACCCTGATTAATTGTTGACCATTGCATAATCGCAAGACTTTGAATAGGAATTTCATGTGTTGTCGTTGCAACTATACCACCAACTAGATATTGTCCCTGTAAATTACTAATATCAAAGTTGTAATACAAATCTGGAAGCAATTGAAACTGTGCATTTCTATACAACCAATATGCTTCATCATAATAAGAATTTTGTATTTTAATATTAAAATTTTGCTCTAAAGCAATTCTAATACAACTTTCTAAATCGGTATAAACAAAGCTAGTATCTAGTTCATTTGAAATTTCAGAATCAATTATTAATTGTTTTTGCAAGTTTGAAATTGATGTTTCACCTTTAATCATAGACTTAAATGTATTATATGAAACTGCACCATAATCGTTTGTAACAGCATTAATATAATCTGAAACACTACTATCAGCCGGACTTACGAAAAAAAGCAAAAGAATAAATAAAATAATAATTCTCATAAGAAAATTATCAATAATAATTGAAATAAAAGTTTAGCCAAAAGAGCCAACTAGTAGAACTATTTATTTTCTAGTTTTCTTGTTCTAATTTGAACGTCTTCTATTAATTTTCTATTAATAGCTAATAAATCAGCTAAAATACCAAATATACAAGTTTGGAACCCAGTAATTATCAAAATTGAAGCAATAATTAAGGATTGAATATGTCCACTACCTGAATCAAATATATAGTAGTAGAAGAAACGTCCCAACAAGCCAAGACCTGCCAATAAAAGGATACCACCTATAATTGCAAAAAATCTAAAAGGTCTATAAATAATAAACATTCTTAAAATTGTAAAAGAATTCTTTTGAATATAGGTAAATATGTTTTTAACCAATCTGGATTTTCTAAAAGTTGGATTAACACGAATTGGAACAGACTGAATATGTAAACCTTTTGTTTTAGATTGAATTACAGTTTCGATTGTATATGTATAATTATCAAAAACATTTAATGCCATAGCAGCATCACGAGAAAAAGCTCTAAAACCGCTTGGAGCATCTTCTGTTGCCGTAGAACTTAAAACTCTAACAACTTTAGAACCTAAGAACTGCAAAAATTTCTTTAATCTAGAAAATTCATCAATTTCTTTAATAGGTCTAGCTCCAATTACAATATCGGCTTTACCATTTAAAATAGGACGAACAAGCTTTTCTATATCATCTGCACAATATTGATTATCTGCATCAGTATTAACAATTATATCAGCACCTTCAGCAATTGCTTTTTGAATACCAGCAGTGAATGTTTTTGCTAATCCTCTATGATGTGTTGACGTAACAATGTGTTTAACACCATATGACTTTGCAATTTCAATTGTTCTATCAGTACTACCATCATCAGAAACAAGTACTTCAATCTCGTCTATACCCTCAATATGTGTTGGCAGTTGTGATAAAGTAACTGGCAAAGCTATTTCTTCATTATAACAAGGTATCTGTATTATTAACTTCATACTATTCAAATCCAATATATGATAAAATTATTATATATATAAAACATGTAATAAACAATCACCATGAAAAACAATACATTTTTTAAACTATTTATTATAATTTTAATTGGTTTTGCTTTTAGACTTTGGTTCTTAGACAAACCCGAAGGTCTATGGAATGATGAGTATGTTAGTTGGCATATAGCTTCACAAACTGATTGGACGATATTTTGGCAAAAAGTATACGAAAATTGCCATATGCCGTTGTATTATTTTTATCTAAAAATATGGATGTTACTTTTTTCAGATACTGATACTTCTCTGCGTTGGTCATCAATATTACCATCCATTTTATCAATCCTAATAATGTTTTTTATAGGTAAAGAATTAAAAAATAAGACTCTTGGTTTATATTGTGCAACTTTTACTGCAATAAGTTCTTTTTTAATATACTTTGGACAAGAAGTAAGACTATATAGTTTAATATTTTTAATTACATCTTGTATTGTTTATTATTTTATAAAATCGTTAAAAGAACCTGAAACCCCAAATATAATTTTATTTTATTCATCTAATATTGTCTTAATTCTTACACACACATTAGGAATAATTTTTTCATTTTTCAACATATTACTATTCTTGTTTTATCAAAAAAATCAAAATCAAATACAAAAAAAATTAACTATTAAATCAATAATTCTTGTAATTTTTACGATAATTATTAGTTCATCACTTCTATTTACAATTGCAACATCAAAGAACTTATCGCAATTTTGGTCAGAGTTTTCACTAACAAAAGTTGTAAGTAATTTTATTGATTACTTTTCACCAATTTTAGTCAATCTAACAAGTACACCCAAAGACTTTTTATCATACATTTGGAATAATAATGATTTAAATTACTCATTCATATTATTTGCAATTATTCCAACATTTATTGGACTATATGGCATATATCTTGCAATAAAAGATAAAAATAAAATTCTAAACTATTTAATTCTGTCTGCTGGATTATTCTTCCTGACCCTAATATTTTTAAGTATTTGCGGAAAAATGATTCTAGTTACAAAATATTCAATTGAAATATATCCAATATTAATTTTAGCAAGTGCATTTGGAATAATGAGTATAAAAAAAGATGTTATAAAAAAATTTCTTATATTTATTTTTATTGGGCTAAACTTATGTTACTTGATATTCTCACCAGACTCAACACCCAAAAGAACAAGACCAGAAGGTCACAAAGCTGTTGCGGAATTAGTAAAAGAAACAAATTTTAAACAAAATGACATAATTATTTTTACATATTATGGTGCAGACAAATTTGAACGATATTTAGACAAAAATCAAGAATTAACTACATATACAATAAACAAGTTTAACTTTAACTACCCATTATTTGACGGAGAAAATTACTACGAAATTCTTAATACTTGCAAAGAAAATCATAAGGATTTCTTTGCTGATTACCCAAACACAAAGTTCCAAAATTATATTAATTCTAACTATATTTCAAAATTAAATAAAGGCGATAAACTTGGAATAATATCACTAGATAGCGTTTCATTCCTTTCTTCAGAAAAAATGAACGAAATAGTTAAAGATGACGCAAAGTATAGAAATACTTCCCTAATTTTTTTAGTTTTCTCTGCCGTTAAAAATAACTTATTATATGCAGCAAAAAATAAACTTAGATTTTATTCAATGACAAAATATGGTGACTGGACACTCCATGTTTATATAAAAGAATAATTAATCTGGTGAAACAAGCCCATCTGTCGATAGAACTTGCGATGAAATATACTGTTTTAGTGGTTCAGAAAAGCTATCGCTAGAATTATTTTCAAGAAAACTTTTAGCTTCATTCCTTGCAAGTTCTAAAATATGCAAATCTTTAGTTAAATCAGCAAGATGTAATTCTACTAATCCACTTTGACGAATACCAAGAAACTCACCAGGACCTCTAATTTCCAAGTCTTTTTCAGCAATAACAAACCCATCATTAGTATGAACAAGAACATTTAATCTGGTAAGTGTGTCTTCGTTTTTGGTTGAAGAAACTAAAACACAATACGACTGCAAAGAATTTCTACCAACACGCCCTCTCAACTGATGTAATTGAGAGAGACCAAAACGCTCTGCGTTCTCAATAACAATAACAGTTGCATTCGGAACATCAACACCAACCTCAACAACAGTTGTACAAACAAGAACATCATAGACTTTATTTTTAAAGTCAGACATTAGTTTATCTTTTTCATCTGTTTTCATTTTTCCGTGTAATAAACCAACTTTTAAATCTTTAAAATAACCGTTTTGAAGTTCTTCTGCTTCTTTTGTGGCAGCTTTTGCAGATAAAGATTCAGACTCTTCAATTAAAGGAAAAACAATATATGCTTGATGTCCTTTTTCAACTTCATCTTTAATTAGGTCAAGCGCTTGTTTTCTTTTAGAAAGAGGTAATAAAGCAGTTTTAATTGGTTTTCGACCTTTTGGAAGTTCATCTATTATTGTTAAATCTAAATCACCATGAACAGTAAGAGCCAAAGTTCTAGGAATAGGTGTTGCTGTCATTGTAAGCATTTGAGGAATTTCAGCTTTATTTTTTAAATTATTTCTTTGTTTAACACCAAATCTATGTTGTTCATCAATAACAATAGCCCCAAGATTATTAAATTCAATATTATCTTGAATTAAAGAATGAGTACCAACTGCAATATTAATTTGTCCGTTTCTTAAATCTTTTTCAAGCTTAGTTCTTAATTTTTTTGTATTTGATGATGTAAATAATGCGACACTAATTCCCAATGGAGAAAGCCAATTAACAAAATTATTAAAATGTTGTTGGGCAAGAATTTCTGTTGGAGCCATAATCGCTGTTTGGAAACCATTTTCTATTGCTGCAAGAAGCATAATACAGGCAACAACAGTTTTTCCACTACCAACATCACCTTGCAACAGTCTTTGCATAGGCTTATCTGAATTAATATCATTCAAAATTTCATTAACAGCTCTCATTTGTGCAGAAGTTAGTTTAAATGGTAAATTTTTTATAAAGGTATTCACCAAACCATTTTCATTAATTTTTAATGAAACAGTTTTGCAATCAGAAGATGTTTTTTCTCTAATCATAAATAGTTTTAACTGAAGCAGAAAAAACTCTTCAAAAACAAGAGAAAATCTAGCTTTTTCAAGCTCATCATTGTCAAATGGGAAATGTATTATTTTAATCGCATCTTTTCTATTTAACATTTCATACTTTTCAATAATTTCAGCTGGAAGCAAGTTATCGATATTACAACTGTGTTCTTCTATTGCATTACTAATTGCTTTTCTAAGAGCTTTAATATTTAAGTTTTCAACCAAAGGATAAACAGGGACAATTCTGCCTATATTTAGATTATTAGTTTCAAGATTATCATCTGAAAGAATTTGATGTTGAGGTTTATCTATGGTGTACATCCCAGTATAATTATCTTTTTTAACCATCCCAGAAACAATAATCCCAGAATTTTTAGGAAACTGAGCTTTGTATCTTTCAATTGAATAGCGATTTAACTTAGAATAAAAATAATTTAACTCTAAATTACCAGATTCATCAGAAACAATTACCTTTATAATTGTTAAATTATTTCTTGTAGTAAAAGTTTTAAGTGATGAAATTTTCCCGTAAATAGTAACATTTTGCCCTTCTTTCAGGTGCCTAATAAGACATCTTGAAGAATAATCAATATATTTTTTTGGATAATAGCTAATCAAATCAAATACTGAAAAAATACCAAGCTTATTTAATAAGTAACCAAACTTTGGACCAACACCTTTTAACATAATTACATCAGAACTATAAATATCAGTTTCAATAGAATTGGTAGTAGTTTCTTTTGTCGGGTTCAAGTCAGCTTTTAGTAATGAAACAAAACGTTGAATAGTTTTTTTTCGTTGAAACATATTATCTGTTTTGTAATGTTCAAACGCCTCTATAACAGGTAACCATTTAGCATTTTTTCCAGAATATTTATAAATAGACTTAAGTTGCTTTAACATAAAACCAGCAAAAGCAACTTCACGCCCCATAATATTTATATATTTGTATTTTTCTTCGACCTCAATAGCCCTTCTAATTTGGTCTATATCAATCTTATCTAAATAATTACTGCTCATTTTTTATTTTTAAAATTTCATAAATATCAATTGGTTTTGATTTACCTTTAATTTGAACTTGACTTAATTTAACAACATCAACAGAATCTTTAACAAATTCATAAGTATATTGGCTAATTAAGAAATTAGTTTTTAAAAGTTGATTATAAGATTCTATTCTGTACGCAAGATTAACATTATCACCAATTACTGTATATTCTAATCTTTCTTCAGTACCAATATTACCCGCAAAAACCTCGCCAGTATTTATACCAATACCAATTTCAATT
>CAZNLZ010000006.1:0-15869 GCA_964574225.1 uncultured Muribaculaceae bacterium
ATGAAAGGCATTGCTCAAAGATCTGATGAAATTTCAAAACAAGAAGTTCTTGATTGTTTAGTATAAAAAGGACATCAGAAATAAAAAAGACAGGAAATATTCCTGTCTTTTTTGCTTAAAAATCATTTACCATATCTAAATTCATACTCTTTCATCGCTTTTGAAGCATTACAACCACTAGAACCGAAACATGTATATCCAGCGTTTGTTCCATCTTCTAGCTTTTTTACTTCACATTTACACCCTTGTAAATAATACACTTCTGGTTCTACATATTTTTTGCAAGCACCTGTTTTATATGCACGCTCTGCCATTGGATAATCTTTCGACAAGCATTCATTATATCTTCCATTTTTTTTCCAAAAATCACTTGACCAAGTTTTGCAATACTCTTCTGCAGATTGTCCAGGAGTCATACCAAAAGAATGAAAGGAATTCCCATCTCTATATTGACAATAATGGGTATCTTTTGCTAAAACCTGTCCGCCTGAGACAAATAGAATAATTATCATTAGTAATAAAAATTTTCTCATAAAATCTCCTTTCAATAATTATATTTATATTCTAAATACTGTCAAAATTTTTTAAATAACAAAAAAAATCTTTAGAAGAGTTATCATAAAACAGAATAACCAAGGACTAATAACGTGTTTATTTCCAATATCTGTACAAAATATCCTCCCCAAATAAATCATCAGCATCAACAAAAAACAAGTGCTGCTGTGAATAAAGCAACAAATATTGGTATGCAACAAAAAAGAAATACCGAACTACCTATCGGTTTTAACACGTTGTACAACATAACTTTTGGTGCTTGGACGAACCCAAACCGTCTAGTTGGAGACGTAGATTTAGAGTCGTATCAAATAATGACTGAAAAATCAAAAGCACGTTATAGAAAACTGTTTGCAAGCTTTGCCTCAAATGATGAAGTTGACCAAACACAATTGTTTGATAAAACATCAAAACAGCTACCATTAACAGATGATGAGACATTGGAAAAATTTGTAGAAACATCAAAACTATATTTAAAATACAAAGACCAACCAATAATATGTGTAGGCAGAAGTCCAAAATGGTTTTTAAATACAGCATTTTGGATGAAAGATGGTGTTCCTGAATATAAATTTGTTGCTTTCTCAAGATATTGGTTCTTCCCTAATTCAAAAGGTGAAATGCAAAAACTTCCAAAAGAAGCACCAACAGCAGAAGAAGAAATGGAATATAGAACATATCTAGATAGAGTTAGAGCAAATCCTAAAAAAATTGTCGAACATATGAAAAAGACAGGTAAAAAAACTGTAATAACAGATTATGTAAACAGCGGAAAAGGGATGTGCTCTTTCTTAGATATAATGGCAAGATATGCAGATGATTTAGGTGTATTAGAAGATTTTTCAAAATCTATACAAATTGTAGGTATTGGCTCAAGAGAATATATGGAAGACTTAAATCCATATGAAGATGATGAAATGCCATCGATGGAAGTTCCAATGCCACCAATTTTAGAACCGTATGGGGATAATATAAAACAAGAATTTTTCAATATGGATTACACAGTATTTAACGAAATGCTTTTAAACCAAAATACTAATGAATGCCGTTCAACATATTATCCACATAATGCTTGGACTGTTTATAGCCCAGACAAATTTAAAACTGGACTAATAAAAGATATGAGTAAAGTTCAAAAATTGCTAGACCACTTCAAAGATGAAAAATACATAATAACATTTACTGCACCAATGCAAGATTACAGAAACTTACTTAATTTCAGAATTTTAGACTACCTAAATTCAAAAGAACTTCTTCGCAAACCAAATAAATTTGACCGTAATTAATAAAGGTTTTATTTTTCGTATTCTATATTTTCATGTTAGAATAATCGTATGTCGATACTTATTTTATTTTGTGCAATCGTAATTTTTTCATGTATTATTACAAACAAGTTTTCTAACAAGCTTGGAATGCCTTCACTTGTGTTTTTCATGTTCTTAGGAGTTCTATTTGGTTCTGATGGAATTTTGAAAATATCATTTGATGATTACGATTTAACAGCCAAATTATGTTCTATAGGTTTGTTATTTATCATCTTTTATGGTGGTTTTTGCACAAAGAAAATTGATAACTTTAAAGTTAATGCACAAGCAATCTTGCTATCGTCAGTAGGCACAATTCTAACAGCAGGATTTTGCACACTATTTTGTTATTATGCTTTAAACCTTTCGTTTATAGAAAGCTTTTTAATCGGTGCTGTAATTAGTTCAACCGACGCAGCATCTGTATTTTCAATATTGCGTTCAAGAAGGTTAAACTTAAAATACAATACAGCTTCTCTTTTAGAAATGGAAAGTGGTAGTAACGACCCATTTGCATACATTTTAACAATACTTGGTATGACCATGTTAAAAGGAGCCAATACAATTGAAACCTTACCATTACTATTCAAACAAATATTTTTCGGAATAGTTCTTGGCATTTTAATTGCATATGGAGCATTATTCTTATTAAAGAAAACAAGACTTTTAACAGATGGTACAGACACAATATTTATTGTTGCTGTTGCATTGTTATCGTTCTCGCTTACTGATTTAATTCAAGGTAACGGTTACTTGAGCGTTTATATAACAGGGATTATTTTGGGTAACAGCGAAATAAAAAATAAGCTAAACTTAATGCACTTCTTTGACGGTATTACTGCATTATGCCAAGTTGTTATATTCTTCTTGATAGGCTTTTTATCATTCCCACACAGAATACCAGAAATCCTATTGCCTGCTGTTTTAATAACAATCTTTTTAACTTTTGCAGCAAGACCTTTAGCTGTACTTATTACTCTTGCCCCATTCAAAATCAAATGGAACCAATTCTTATTTATATCAAGTGCCGGTTTAAGAGGTGCAGCATCAATCGTATTTGCAATCTTAGTTGTATCAGAAAATACAAACCATGCTAACGACCTATTCCATATTGTATTTGTCGTTGCACTGTTGTCAGTATCTTTGCAAGGTTCATTCCTTCCACTTATTGCAAAAAAAGTTAATATGATAGACAAATTTAGCGATGTTAGAAAAACATTTAATGATTTCCAACAAGAATCTGCTATTTCATTAAACAAAGTTATAATTCAAGAAGGTCATCCTTGGATAGGACAATACATTAAAGATATTCACTTTAACAGCAAAGCATTAATTTTAATGATTACAAGAGATGGCAAAAAAATTGTACCTAAAGGTATAACTCAAATTTTAGAAAATGATGAAATTCTTATTGGTTCAACACATACAGAATCTGACATGGATATAAATTTGTGTGAAACATACATTGACGAAAAACACGAATGGCTAAATTTTGAAATTAAAGATATAGATTTACCAGAAACATATTTAATTGCATTAATTAAACGCAATGAAGAATATTTTGTTCCAAATGGTTCTACAAAAATAAAACTACAAGATACTATTGTTTTTTATAACGTATAATTATTATTTCCCATCGTTTCCTTCTATTAATAAATGTAAAAATAAATTTTGATGAATATCAAAATAAATAATCACACGCATTTAGACAAGTGGAAAAGGAATCAGAGAAAGGAATGATGATGAGAGTATCTCCTTGTGCACAATTTAGCTATAGAAATAATGTGCAACAACAAAAGTCTAAATCTAATATGAAACAACAAAGCTTTGGTACAATTGGAAATTACAACCCAATAGGTTTTAATGCAGAAGATTATACATTTGGTTCACCTACTGTATATTCTGGCAATCTTAAATTTCGTGCTCACGAAATGCGTGATATGTATAAAATCTTATCAAAATTAGAAAAAGTAAGCCCAGAAGAACAAAGAGATTTTCTTCTTAATGCTAAAGAAAGAACTGGTTCTATTGCAGATCCAAAATATCGCCACGTAGCACACGCACTAAAAAGTGCTTCAAAAAGTGAACGAGATAGAGAAGCATTTAAAACAATTCTTGATAATGCATTAGCAACTAAAACTAGAAATGAAGACCCGAAAAAAGTAGCTGCAAATAGCGCATACATCCTTGAATGGTTTGCTGTACCTTGCTTACCACAGAATACAGAGCTTCTTGATGGATATGAATATATGCAAAGAGACCTTATTGAACAAGCAAGAAAAGATTTAAACAATCCAAACTGGCATCCATATGTAGAAGCTTTCCACCCAGAAATTTCAAATTCTGGCGCAAAATATGAATAATTTTGATATTAGAGAAAGGAATCAAAATGCAAATCTCCCCAATTTCATTATATAGTTTAAAAAATAATAATGTTCAAAATACAAAAACAAACACCCCTTCATTTAAAAGCGGTTATTCTTTGGTTAATACACCATACGGAAGTAGCTGTCCGCTAGAAGTTTCTAGAGAAAGATGGCGCGAGCAATATGGAAGTGAATTACCACCTTTAGAATATTTCATTGAATTAAATAGACAAAATGGTACAGGATATGGTTCAAGCACACCTCATATTCATTCAGATTTTTCAATCGATTATGGTCGTTTCCATTTTGATAATTTAGACAACGTTTCAATAAGCAGTATGGCTAGTCAATTACACGAAGTAAGTGACGGAGAAATAAGAGACTTCCTATTTGAAGCAACTGTTAAAGAACCAAAATACGCTGCAGACACTTCATACAAACATATTTCTCATTATTTTAAAAATATGACAAAAGGCGAAGGCGACAAATGGGCAATGAAAGGACTATTAGATAGAGCAATTAGTGGTCCTGCTTGGGCAGAAGAAGGAAGCCACGTTGCGGCAAACAGCGCATATTTAATTTCTTGGTATAAAGATTTCTTGCCAGAATCAACCCAAAATGAATATTCAGCAAGAATGCTTGATTTTATAGAACAAGCACAAAGAGACTTAAATAACCCTACTTGGTCTCCTCGTGAAGCTTATGATTCTTATAAAGCGTATTCTGGTCCTGATTATAGTTCAAATCAACCACAACACATAGAACAAGAATCAAAACCAAAACCAGAAATTCATGTACACTTTATTCCATATGGTCCTAGAGAACCAGAAATTCAACGAATTATGAAAGTATATGGTGTAAGTCGTGAAGAAGCAGAAAGAGCTTTTCAAGCAGAAGCTGACAGATATAGTGGCCGTGCATAATTAAAGAAATTCTTTATAAACTACAAACTAAAAGGACAAGATTAATCTTGTCCTTTTTTATTTAGCAAGGGATCATTAGCCTGTTGGCGAAGTATGAGTCTTACAGGCTGACATGCGAAGCAAAGCGTAGCTGAGATGTAATCTCGACCGCAAGTTTGGAAAGAATTTTGAACAAATAAAAATAGCAAGGGAGAGATTCGAACTCTCGACCTCACGGGTATGAGCCGTGCGCTCTCGCCAACTGAGCTACCTTGCCATAAGCATTTCTATTATTATATGCTCAAAAAAAAATTACAATACCTAAAACAAAAATAATTAACCAATAAAACGCCAAACCGGCATTGCACTTTATCTATGCAAGTTTAATAAATGTTCATTATGAACAAAAATCCAACAAATAAACTTCTGCAGGCATTAGGTGAAACTATGATTCTTCATCCCGATGAATGGACAAAAGAAAGAACATACTACGCACTTGGTTGTTGTAAAAAATGGGTAGCAAATATTCTACCTTTTGAACTTCTAGAACGAGAATTAAAACAAGCTGTTGAATCAATCGTAACTCTAAATGAAAGTAATATTTTTTATGACAAATTTCCAAATCATATTGAAAGCCCAAACTACGGCAATAATTGGGGAAGACTTGCTAATTATATTGAACTAAACAATCGAGCAATAGCCAAAATGCAATATGAACGCACTTGTTGTGGAATTCTCAGTTGTATAAAAATGCTTCCGGCAATTCCACCATCAGCTAAAAGTTGGGCAAACTGTCTAATTATTTCGCAAATTTTCCCTAATATTTATGGCGATAGTTACAACAAAGGACCTTTTGAAGAAAATTCCATTTATGGAATAAAATTAAATGCTGGTTACAGCGACAATGTTGTTTCTTACGCATTAATTGACAAAGTATCACCAGAAGACCAACTTCAAGCATTTAATGATTTAGCTCATTTTAAAGGTATAAAAACAGGTTTTAGGACTGTAATTTCTGCAGACCAAATAAAAATTGCCCATCCAAATGGAAATGATGAAATTTTTCATTGGGATAACCCAAATCATGTAGAGCTATACATTCAAGAAAGCGTAAAATTGATGAATTTAGGCTTTGAATGTATGTTTATTGACTCTGCCAAACATATTGGCGGTTATGACTGCGAAAACTATACAGGTGTAGGGGCTCTTCCAGAATACCATCAAATCCAATATATTCTGCACGAAATCAGATCAAGAAGCGGCAAAACTTCAATTAGTTTTGTCGGTGAAAAAAGCAGCGACGATTTTCAGCGTTACCAAAATATGGGGTTAAACGCTGGAACTGATTTTATAACTGGTGATGATTTTTACGCGGTCAGAGAACTTTCAGAAAAATTAAAATTCAATCGAATTTATGCGCCTGGTGTTGAAATAGAAAATGATAACTACGAAGGTGGAATAACCTATGAACAAAGATTAAATAGAATAAATACAGCCCTTTTTGGTTTTTATCATGCCAGCGATAAATTACCAAGTTTTATGCAAACAAACGATATTTTCCCACTTCGATACGACACAAATACTCATCATATTATGATGACAAATCCATCATATTCATTAGATGGTTCACCCAAAAGCCATTGGGAAAATCTTTTTGCAAAAGATGACGGCAGATTTTATAACCACAAAGTAGCTGAACTTTTTGCACATGCACTTTGTTTATAAGAAAGGAAAAACAATGAATGTATTAAAAGAAAAAGGTATCCCTTTAGAAAAACAACTAAGAACTTGGAACGATATTGTAAAACGTCCATATAATAGAATAGATGTCGATAATTATTCAAGAACAAGACAAATTTTACTTAATGGTATTGAAGTTGAAGCGTGGGGTTTTAAGCACGCTTTTGTCAGAAAATCTTGTGACAGCGAACTAAACAAAATGCTTGTAAATATTCGCAGAATAGAAGATATGCAACAAACAACTGTTAATTGGCTTTGCCCAGTTAATCAAACTGTTTTAGATACAACTTTAGGTTATGAACAAGTTGCTGTAGATTTAACAGCTTGGCTTGCACAAAACGAACCTGATGAATATGTCAAAGAAGCCTTTAACTTTGGTTTACTAGAAGACTTTGACCATTTATATAGATACGCTCAATTTGCTTACATGATTGAAGAAACAGACCCTAATGATATCTTACACAAAATGACAGATGTAACATTAGCTAGACCAACACAATATCACCATAACGATAATGCCATTAGAATTAGAATTCCTTACGATAAAGATAAAACCTCGCCAATCACAAAAGTGAACATCCTGACATTAGTTTCAGCAGAACAACAAACACACAATTTTTACGCTGAACACGGGTTTATGTATGGCAACAGAGACCTAAAACGACTTTATGCAGAGATTTGTGATGTTGAAGAAGAACACGTAACAATGTATGAGTCATTAATCGACCCTAATGAAACTTGGTTTGAAAAATGGTTAATCCATGAATTTACAGAGGTGTGCAATTACTACAACTGTTACAAAGACGAAGTATGTGACAAACTAAAACTAATTTGGGAAGAAATGATGCAAATGGAAATTGCACACTTACAAATTGCTGCCGAAATGTTTGAAAAATACGAACAACGTGACCCAGCAGAAATTATTGGCACCGAGCTTATTCTTCCTTGTCATTTTGAATCTCAAAAAGAATACGTTACAAACATTATTGAAAATGAGGTTGATAAAAGACTTTGCGGCGACCTTCACTATAAAAAAGTGAATGAATTAGCAAAAGATTGGCCTAGTTATAAAGTTCAAGAAGCAGTAAATAAAGATGGCGCCCCATCTGAAAAAGCTATTAGATTAGCAAAAAAATCTATTGGTAGAGATGTCGCTTGTGCTGATAAAAAACTACTTGATAAACAAGCAGAATTATTAGAACTCTCACTAGAGCCAGAATACCAAGCTCCAAATACTGTAAAACCCAAAAAATATGAAGATTTCAAAGAAATTCCACCACTAGATTTTTTAAATGAATAATAAAAAGGTCGGGCTATAAACCCGACCTTTAATTTTATTTTTGAGCTTCCCAAGCTTGTTCTAATACTTTTAACTGTACCGCCAAATTTGGATTATTATTTATTGCCTTGAATACTTTTTCCATAACATCTGTCAATTTGTATGAGAAGCTTGAACTTTCATCACCACCAAATTTATGTGTTAATTCATGTAATGACGTACTCAACATATTTGAAAAACTTTCTTCCTTCATCGTTGTTCTATCAAGCCAGAAACCAAGTGTTTTCCTTTTATCTATAATTGCTTCACCAGCAACATTGTCATATGCCTTATTTTCATTACTTGCTTTTCTATCATAAATGAAAATTTTTGTATCTAACTCTTCATCTGAGAACATATTATCTTCTTTTAAAACAGGAGCAAGTAATTGGATAGCTTCTTTTAAAATTAATATTTTATTTTTCTCAGCTTCAGTCGGTTCAAGTGGCTTATGTTTTCTTGTTTCTGTTACTAAATCATTGATAGATTCCATTCCCAAGAAATCAAAATATGAAGAACAAATTTTATAACCAGCTTTTACATACATATCTGCCAATGAACGAGATACACGATATGAATCAGCAACATACTTATCTGGGAATTTTATGTGCAAATCGTTTCTATCATAAGCACCTTTTATCAACCCAAGTATAAAAGAAGTTCCTCTTGTATTATGTTTAAACATTGCTCTAGTAGTTCCAAGATCCCAGTAATCTTCTACTGAATGCAACAACTTAACAGCATCTTCTTTTGACATATTATCATCTGATATAATCCAAGCACCAAGAGCTTCTAAATTATTACGATTTAAAGATGTTCTATCTCTTGAAGGATCGAAAATGAATTCACCATTATATGATATTGGCGGTTTCTTTTTAAGGTAAATATCCATACCCTTTAAACCTTCATAATCTCCATCAAGTTCAAATGCTTGACCAGCAATATAGAATTTTCCTTCTTCATCCTTGCCTTTTAAATTAATACCAACAACATCATTTTCAAAATCTGGACATTTAAATGAAGGGTTATTGTAATGGTAGAATTTATCAAATGAACCAATAATTGATTTGATAAAATTAACATTATCAGTATCAAATTCAATATAGTTTCCGTCTATTGCAGGAACCTCATCTAGTTTGTAAGCCAAAACATTTTTTCCAAAGCCACTATCTTCAAATTTCCAATTAACATTCCAATTATCAGCAGCAATGTTAACTTCGCTAGCACCTTTTTCTCGTAAAAGTTTTAAAACAACCATTTTAAGACCTTCGCCATAATTACCAGCGGCTTTATCATTATTCTTTTTTGAACTTTCACCTAATAAAATTGCTTTATCTGGTGAATATGTTGATTTTCCTTGAATTTTTACTTTATATTTTCCATCTTGAGTTGGAACAACGTCAAACTTAACACCATCTAGTGTTTGTCCATGCCCGTCATAAAAGTTCTGCATTAAATCCCTTGCAATTTTGTCGTTATCCCAAACTAAAGAATCAGCATAAGATTCGCTTACAGTTGTTAGTGTTCTTGGTTTTGGAGTAATTTTGCTATGGTCATGCGAAACTTTTATTTCTGAACTTGTCGGAAATTCAAATGAATACGCACTTCCTTGTTTGAATTTAGGATAATTTAATGCTTTCGCATCACTTCTAAGTGTTGTTTTTTCATTTTTACCAGATATTTCAAACTCTGGTTTCGGTTTTGATTTTCCCCAATTATAATCCTCAACTTCAATTCTAGTTGTTGGCGAATATGACAATTGCGTTTGTTTTACTTCATCAATTTTTGATTTTACTTTTTCATTGAACCCTTCTGGTAAAACAACATTTTTTAGTTGTTCTTGAATTTTTTCACATTCTTTTTTCAAATTGTTATTTTTAACAGACATAGCTGCAAAAACAGATAAACCAGCAACTAAAGCTGATAAAACAACGGCAATATTCTTTTTTGCAGCAACAAAAAACTCTTTTACTTTTGTTTTAAAATCCTTTTTTTCTTCTGTTTTTTTTGTTTCAAAAGAATCTGGTTTTTCAGCATAAACCTTTTTACTCAATACTTTTTGAGTAGCACAACTAGAGCCTATAATAGGCATAATTCCTCTTACATTCATGTTTTCTTCCTTTACATTCCTTATGCCTTAAGAAAGAAAAAACGAGGTTCTAAATTTACAAAAAAGTATTCTTCGTTAACAAACTTTTACAAATTTATCTTACCGAAGACCATTGAGCTGGATTTTTCAACATACTCAAAAAGTCTTCTAGACGAACATCATAGTATCTAAAATACACACCACCTGTTTTTTCGTTCGGAACACTGTGTGCAGTAAACCATCTGCTTGTTGTTCTTATATAAGTTTTAAAACGCTCATCATCACAAGATAAACCAGCGTTTTGAGCACCTTTATACATCTTTTCTTGGATTGTTTTTACATTTTGCATAGTTGTTGCCTTGCCAGCCTCACCCATTTTATCAAAATATTCAGGGAAGAGCGTAAAATCTAGCGCAACAGCAACTAAATCCATATATGAATTTCTATATTGTTCTCGTTCATGTGGCTTTACTTTGAAATAATCAATAATATGAATTTGACCTTTTTCTTTATCCACAATCAAATTATTAGGGTTAATGGAATCTAATTTATAACCTTTATCTTCTAAAACTTTAACATCTTTTGCTAATTGGTCATATGCGGATTGTGGCATCCAAGCCAAATCACATAATTGATTGTGGAATAATTTTGCCTGTTCTTTTGTAACAGAAAGCGGAGAATATTGCTCACCATCCCAAATTGTTTTACTCCAATTTGGAATAGAATGTTCTTGTCCTTCAATTTTTTTCAAGATTAAACGTCTTGGATTTGTCTTATCCTGCCAAACAGGTTGTCCCAAATTAACATCAGATGGGAATTCGTCCATATTAATTCCATTAGGGTCATCTTTATTTAAAACTTTTAAAACATAATCATCTAACTGTGGCAAATTATATACAATGGAATTTGCACCTTGTCCTACAATATTTTCAGGAGTTTGTGCACGCTCAATCAAATCATAAATACTAACACCCATTGGCATTTTTTCAGCAATTTCAGAAGGGAAGCCTTCATTTCTATGATTTACCAAATCCTTACCAAAATGAATTGGAATACTTTTGAAAGACTTATTTTGTGAAACAGAACTATTCGCAAAGTTATCTTTTTTAAATCTGTTTGCTTGAATGTTGTATTGATTTGAGATTGCGCTAATTTTCATATAAAAACTCCGTTCAAGGACATAACTCTTCTCAAAGTTAAAAATTGTCATAAAAATCCGATATATTAATATTCCTTAAAGTTTGTAATTACTAGGATTGAGAGCCCCTAAAAAACGAGTTATAATATAAACGAATGGTCGGAGCGTTTTATAATAATGAATTTTGGCATCTCAAACAGTCTTAACCAACAACAAAAAAATGCTTATGTACAACAACAGTACAAAGAAATTTATGCGCACGAACAAGCGCATAAACGTGCTGCTGGTTCTTTTGGCGGTTCAATTGTGATAGAAACAGATGCAAACGGTATCCCAACGGGTGGTCACGTTGACATCTTAATGCCAACGCTAAACAAAGCAAAACCAGATGAAACAATCAAACACGCTGAAACTGTAATCAATGCAGCAATGGCACCTGGCGACCCTTCAGACCAAGATTACAAAGTAGCAGCAGAAGCAAGAGCAATTAAAGCTGAAGCAGAAAACTACAAAAACAAAAATGGTTCTGTTGGTCAAAACCTAAATGTTGTAGCATAGCAAAGCAATATTTTGGTATCTTCCTCTTAATTGAGGGATATTGTTATGCCTTAATTGCCAAAAACGAAATACAACAAATCATTTTGTTTTGCATATTCTTTTAAAAATGCTGGCTGATGGTCCATAAAAGAATTTATTTCGCCAATATTATCATTTTTAATGTCGTAAGAATATACACCTTGAACTTTTGGATTTGATACATACATTTCATTATATTCACGATTATGTTCTCTTCTTGTTGAACGAATTAATGCAAAATTTTTAATCAAAGCTTCACGAACGTCTTTCGGCTCAATTTCAGCCATAGATTTATTTGAATTTTCCTTAATAAAGTCAACGTATTCTTCATCGCTCAATTTAAGAGTTCTTTTTATCAAATTAGAGATAAATTCTCTATCTTGTTCTCTTTCACCGCCAAAAATATAATCTTTTTTGAAGTTGGAAATACTTTTTTTGTAGCCAGAACCAGAGTCTGTTCTACCACCACCATATATATAATTAGAATCTACATCGAGCAAAACACCTTGAGGTCTAAATAACCTATATTTGCTTTCTGGTCTTTCCATATAACTAACTGATAATAATGCATCAGAATCAGGAAGTGCAAATGCATCAAAATTAATTAATTGATTTTCATAATCTAAACCATGAGCAATAAATTTTATATTACCAGTATTTATCTCTTTATTTTTAGAGCTTGCAGGTACTTTTATTCCTTGTGAAATAGAACCCTTTGCAAATCCTAAAGACTCCCAATCTTTAACTTCGTTATATTTAACAATAACAATGCCGTCTTTTTTATAAACGCCATCTATATTAGTCGAACCATCATGATTTACAACTGTTATTTTAGCCGCAACATCACTAGCACTTGGAAGTTTTGTCGTTGGCAATATTGGCTTAGTCTTTTGCAACTCTGCCACATACTTTTCAATTCTCTCTGCATGTTTTTCAATCGCACCTATGAAATAATCATACAAACCATTGCCACTTTTGATACTTTTAATATCAGCTATTGTAAATATTTTAGACATTTTAAACATGTCTTCATTTTGCAAATCAAAAGCAACTGATTGTATTCTTTGGGTTTGTTCTTCAGGCGAAATCTTATCATTATTTACATACTTAGACCATTGATGATAATTGATTAATGTATATAACTTAATTCTTTCATCATGAGTTAAATTCAATTTTTTTGTAATATAAAATGTATCAAAAGAACCCTCCATTGGGTGCATTGGATCAGGAACACATTCCGCCTTAGAAATATCGTGGAATAATGAGCATAACAACATCATTCTCTTATCTGTTTCTTTTAATGTCTCAAACTCAGAATCTTGAACAACAGAATGCATTACCTTTAAAGAATGTTTGAAAACATCATAACTATGCTCTCCATTCTGTCTTCTGCCAATAGTAGTTCTTAATTCAGGGAACATATTTAAAATTGTATTTAATTCTTTATCTATTTCTGGAATATTTGTAGTTATTAGATTATTCTCACTAAAAGAAATAACTTTTTCTCGCAATTTTTCAACTACATGTTTTGTGTTTTCATCTTTTATTTCTTGTAATTTTGCACCATTATTGATATTCACAGGATAACCAACAATTGAAAATCCTGCTGGTGCTTTTTTATTGTGATGAAGCTCAAAACCGAAATAATCATAAACTTTTTGTCTTTCAACAGCAGATAAATCTTTCACAATTGACAGTGTGTCTTTTATAAAACTATCTTTTGAGTATTTTTGACGAACAGAAAGATTATCAATTGCACTTACTGGTAAATTTTTAAATTCAGTTGCCAATGATTGAAGATTTGAATCAAATTCTGCAACTTCTTTTTGTGAAAGTGGTTTTGTCTCAATACCTAATGACTTAACTAATTCTGGCACAAAAGAACAATATTCTTTACGATTACGAGGCAACAAAGGGAATACTTTTTTCATTTCATCAGAAAGTCCAAATAAATCGGTATTCTTTTCTATAACCTTTCTTAAGATATTCTTCTTTTCCGCAATAGAAATTTCATTAATACTATTTTTGCCACATAATCCAACAAATTCTGATGCAACCTCAAGATTTTTATAATTTTTTGAAATAGCTTCAAAATCTTCATTAGTCATTATTTCCCCTAATTTTCTAATCTTTTTAGGGTCAATTGTATAATATGTCATAAATAATGCATTACAAACAGCTGGACTGATTTTTTTGTTCACAACTTCATCTACTAATTTATCAGCATATTTCTTGTGTTCAAGAGAGCAAGTAAAATCAACTGCTTTTGCAATACACTTTTGTAAGTCTTCATTTTTAGAATACTTAGGACTTGATAGATATTTTTGTATTAAAGCAAACTTAAGTCCAATATGTTCATATGTTTGGAACGAACATACAATTTTTGTTAAATTTTCTTGGAATGCTTTGTTTTCATGTAATTCCGGATTAGACAAATATAAATCTAAAAATTTTGCTTTTGCCTCATACTGTTCCTTCGAAACAATAAAGCCAAGCATTCTTCCTATGCCTTGTTGAGCATTACTATTTTCACGCAATTTGGGTTCGTTTAAATAATAATTATCGAGAAAATCTATTTTATAATGAGCATCTCTTCTATAATACTCATCAAAACCCATCATTCGAATAACTGCAGGCAAATCTTCTCTTAAATCTTGATTCTTAAATAATGTTGGTTCAGAGAAGAATTTATTAACCATATCAATTTGAATAGATGATTTAATATGAGAAAAGACCTTAACCATTATTTCTTGAAGTTCTTCATCTTCATATAAATTTGGATCTGATAAATATTTATCAACAAGATTATACTTTTCTTGTATTGCACCTTCAGAGTAATTAAACCCTGATGCAATAGCCCCAATATGTTTTTGTATTCCTTTATTTTGGTTTAATTTTGGATTAGATAAATATTTTTGAAGGATATCATGTTTTGCTTTGTCTATTTCTGGTTTATCACGTTCAAGGAAAGAGACTATACTTCCCAATCTATCAATAATTCCTGCATTTCCATACAACATTGGTTCAGTTAACAATGTTTTTGCAAGTGCAAATTGTTCCTTTGTTTCAGTATAACGAAGAACCTCTTTTAACATTTCTTGTACTTGTTTTTTCTTTAATAATTCTGGATTTCCAAGTGAAATATTTATAATTCCCATTTTTAATTCCAAATCATCAAAAGAAGAAATATGGAAAAGAATTCCACCAAGTTCATCATTTAAAAATTGGTTTTCTTGCATATTAGGATTTGATAAATATTTATCTAAAAACCTATTTTGAGCTTCAATTTGTTCGATTGTTTCACTATAAGGAGAATACCAACCAAGCTCTCTTTTTATATTTTTATTGCCATACAAATTAGGATTTGAAATCAATTTATCATATAACAAGGCTTTTTGTGGAGAATTAACATCTGCTAATCTTGAACATATTAAACTACACCACTCCTTATCTTGATATAAATCTTTATTTGATAAGAACTTTTTTCCAAGTTTTATTTGTTCTGGCGTTTGTAATCCTTCAATAAATAGTGATTTGAATTTAGGGTGAATATCCGTAGTTTCTAACTTAGCTATAACAGATTCTCTTGTAATAACTTTTTCTGCTTCAGCTTGTGGTTTTTGGACAATTGGCGGAGAATTAACAGCAGAAGGTTCAACTTTTTGAGGTGTCGTTTTTTCAAACGTATCAGGCTTATTTTCGTGCATTGCAGGAATATATGTATTTGACTTGTTAAAAAGCTTGTCAAATACACGTAAAGCCTTGCCTATTTTACCTTTTCCAATATCCATAATTTTTCTTCTACATCCTATTTAGCATATCGGAAAATATTTAATTTTCTTTAGTTCAAATAAAAAACTTTACAAATTTAGAGTCTATTG
>CAZNLZ010000007.1:0-11066 GCA_964574225.1 uncultured Muribaculaceae bacterium
ATAGAAAATATTTTAAATAGTTGGTTAATGTATTAAATCAAAATAGTTGTTAAAACGATAAAAAAGGAGACATTTTATGATGAATGAAAAATTAGAAAAAGCTTTTAATGATCAAATAAATGCTGAATTCTATTCTGAATATTTATACTTATCAATGTTGGCTTATTTTGAAAGATTAAATCTTCAAGGTTTTAAAAATTGGATGGATGTTCAGAGACAAGAAGAACACGCTCATGCCATGGGGCTATTTAATTATGTTCATGAACGTGGTGCAAAAGTTACTCTTCAACCAATTGCGCAACCAGATACAGATTGGGAATCTCCATTAGCTGTTTTTGAAGCTGTTTTAAAACATGAACAACTTGTTACTTCAAAAATTAATGCGTTAATGGATGTTGCTGATGAAGTTCGTGATAGAGCTGCTGTTTCATTCTTAGATTGGTACTTAAAAGAACAAGTTGAAGAAGAGTCTAATGTTGGAAATGTTTTGAAAACATTAAAAATGATTTGTAATGACCAAAATTGTTTATATATGCTTGATAAAGAGCTTGCAACAAGAACTTTTGTAGCTCCTGTTATTGGTTAACAAGTTTTAGGGGCTTCAATTAGCCCCTATTTTTGGGAGGAATTATGAATAATAATGTATTTAGAAATTTATCTTATGGTGTTTATGTTCTTTCTTGTAAGGATGTAGATAGATATACTGGTTGTACTGTTAACAGTATTATGCAAATTGCATCGTCTCCTGCCATAATTGCTCTAAGTGTAAATAAGAATAATTATACTCACTCTTGTCTTCAAAAATATAACAAGTTTGCCGTTTCTATTCTTTCTGAGCAATCTAATCCTTTGTCCATTGGTACATTTGGTTTTAGAAGTGGTCGTGATTGTGATAAATTTTCAATAATTCCTCATGTGTTTTATGATGAACTTCCTGTTGTAAAAGATGCGTGTGGGTATTTGGTATGCGAAATATATGATTCTGTCGATACTCCATCACATACTGTGTTTTTTGCTAATGTTTTAAATGGTGATTTATTGGATTCTAATAAACCAATGACTTACCATTATTATCATAATGTTATTAAGGGTAATAGCCCTAAAGCTGCTCCATCATATGTTGAGTAATTTGTAATATTTCTTAATATTTTATTCTTTTTTGTAAATATAGATTTGTCAGTTGTTTTATGTATGCATATAATTCGATATTTAGTTAGTGAAAGGAAATAAGTATTATGAATCCAATTATTACAGCTCAATTATTAGGTGGTGCTACAGGTGTTGGTCTTGGTGTGGGTACATCAAAATTATATACAAAAATGACAGGAAAACCTGCAGGTGCTCCAGCTTCTTTAGCACATATTTTAACTAATGATAAATTAGACAAACAAGCTAAAAAAGATGTTGTAAAAGAACAATTAGTTGAATCTGGTAAAGATACATTAAAACTAGGTGCAACAGCTGCTGGTATTGGTGGTGCGGCGGCTTTAGCTTGCGCAAAGTCTTCAAAAGCTGCAGCATTTTTTGCATCAACAAAAACAAAAATTGGAAATGTACTTTCTAAAGTTAGTATTTCTGGTAAAAACTTAAAAGATTTAGTAAAAAGTACAAAAGTATTTGATAAATTTAACAGTCTTCCTGCTCCTGCAAAAGTTGCAATCGCTGTTGGTGCTGGCGTTGTTGCATTAGTTGCTCCACTTGCTACATTAGTTAGCTCTCAAAAATCTGGTTACATTGAAGGAAAACATGAAGCAGATGCGTTGAAAAGAAATAATTCTGAAAATATGTTAGCTGCAAATAAATGTGTTGCATACAAAGAAAACACAAAAGTAGGTTGCGTAGCTTAATTTATAGTTTAAAAAAGCTCCCAAATGGGAGCTTTTTTTTATGCGTTTAATTTAATATATTGTGCGTTTTTGATACCATCAATCTTATTTATTGTTTCCATCGTTGTATCATCAACATCAGAGTCTGTTGTAATTATCATAATTGAAACGTTATCTGATTTATTTGATTTTTGCGCAACTTGCATTCTGTTAATGTTGATATTGTGTTCCCCAATAACAACTGCTACTTTTGCAACCATAGATGGTTTATTTTCGTGAGGAACCATCAACATGTGCTCTTCTGCTTCAATACTCATATTGTAATCATTTATTCTTACAATTCTTGGCATATTTTTTGCAATTAATGCACCTGTTACTGTGTTTTCTTCAACATCAGTTGTTAATGTAACTGAAATAGAACCAATAAATGTACAATCCTTTTGAGATTTTGAAGTAACAACATTTAGTCCTCTTTGTTTCGCAATTAATGGCGCATTTACAAAGTTAACACCTTCAATAAATGATGAGAAAATACCTTTTAATACTGCAACTTCTAATGGTGCAACATTAAGTTCTGATAAATTACCATTTACAGTAATGTTGATGTTTTTTAAATTACCTTTTGATAATTGTTTTACTAACTCACCAATATTTTCTGCTAACTGCATGTAATCTTTTACTGGTTCAATAACCGCTGATTTTAATGCAGGGATATTGATTGCAGCTTTTGCGCTTCCACCAGAAAGAACTTCTTTGATTTGTTCTGCAACGTCAATTGCAACATTGAATTGTGCTTCTGTTGTACTTGCACCTAAGTGAGGTGTCATAGTTATATTCCCTGCACAACCATATAATGGTGAAGCTGTAATATCTGGTTCTGTTTCATATACGTCAATGGCAGCTGCTTGAACTTGTCCTGATTCTAGTGCTTCTTTTAAAGCTGATTCGTCAATAATACCACCGCGTGCACAGTTTATTATTCTTACACCTTTTTTCATTCTGTTTAATGTGTTTCTGTTAATTAAAGCAGTAGTTTCTTTTGTTTTTGGTGTATGGATAGTGATGTAATCGCATTGTCCCCAGAATTCATCTAAGCTTGTAACGTATTTTGCACCAATTTTTTCAACAGCTTCTTTTGTTGTATATGGGTCTGAAACTATAACGTTCATTCCAAGTGCTATAGCAACTGTTGCAACGTGTTGCCCGATTTTACCAAAGCCGATAATACCTAAAGTTTTTCCGAAAACTTCAACGCCCGTAAATTTTGAACGTTCCCATTTTCCTTCTTTTGTTGAAGCTGCTGCTGCAGGAATGTTTCTAGACATTGCTAACATTAATGCTAAAGTGTGTTCTGCTGCTGCATTTGTATTCCCATCTGGTGAGTTTACAACAATAACACCAGCTTGAGTTGCGGCTTCAATATCAACGTTATCAACACCAACACCTGCTCTACCTACAATTTTTAAGTTTTTGCCTGCTTCTAAAATCTTTTTAGTAACTTTAGTTTGGCTTCTTATCATTAATGCATCATAGTTTTTTATTTTTTCAGCTAGTTCATCTTCAGGTAATGTTGGAATAAAGTCTACTTGTGCTACTCCATCCAATATTTTACCTGCAGCTTCATTAATTTTATCTGTAATTAATACTTTCATTTGTGTCCCCTAATCGTTTAGATATTTGATTAGTGTAGCAACACCGCTACCTAATTCAAATTTGTGTCCTAGTTTGTATAATGTTGCTTCTAACGCACCAACAGCTGTGATTACGTCACGTTCTGAAACAAAACCTAATGTTCCCATTCTAAAGATTTTGTCTTTAAGTTTATTTTGTCCATTTGCAACTACGATATCATAGTCATTTTTCATAACTTTTCTGATATCTGGTACGCTAACACCTTCTGGAGGTAACACAGCTGTAATTGAAGTACTTGCAATTGCTTCATCTTCAACAAAAAGCCTTAAACCAATTGCTTTTAATGCTGCTCTTAGACCTTTTGCTAGCTTTGTATGGCGAGCAATAATATTATCAAGTCCTTCTTCTTTCATCATTTCTAATGCAACTTTTAAACCTGAAATTAGATTTACAGCAGGTGTGAATGCTGTTGAATTTTCAAGAACTGATTTTTTATTTGTTGTCCAATTGAAGTAAAAGTCTGGTCTTTTACATTCTTTGTGAACAGCCCAAGCTTTTTCGCTAGCAGCTAAGAATGCAAGTCCTGGAGGAATCATAAATCCTTTTTGTGAACCAGAAACAAGAACGTCAATTCCCCATTCATCCATTTTGCATTCCATTGCACCAATAGATGTAACACCATCAACAACTGATAATGCGCCGTGTTCTTTAATTAAAGAAACTAATGTTTTAACATCATTTGTAACACCTGTTGACGTTTCATTTTGAGTTAAAGTTACCAATTTGATTTCTTTATTTACATCTTTATCTAATGCGGCTTTTAAATCTGCTGGATTAATTGCTTGTCCCGCTTCAACTTCAATTTTTTGAACTTCAGCACCAAGAGCTTCTGCAATTTTTGCCCATCTTTGTCCAAAGTTACCAATTGCTAGACATAAAACTTTATCCCCTGGATTAATTAGGTTTGATAAAGCTGCATCCATTGCTCCAGTTCCGCTTGAAGTATAAACGATTACATCATTGGAAGTTTGGAAAACATATTTAAGATCCGAGTATACCGACTCTAATATCTTCGAGAATTCGCTACTTCTATGTCCCATTGGATGTTTTGCTATTTCAAGTAGCACTCTTTCAGGTACCGGGGTTGGGCCAGGTATCATTAAAAATGTTTTGTCTTTCATTTGTCTAAAATCTCCCCTGTGTAATATCAATACAATTCTCTCATAAATAGTATTTTTCGTTAACCAATTGTTAAAATTGTTAACTATTATTTGTTTTCGGTAAATTTCGTCCCTCAAATTGTTTTTATATATATAAGTAAGAAGGTCGAAGGAAAACTATGCCAAACGGTGTATCATGTGCATATTTTGCAGCCCGTAATCACATTTACGGCAAAAATGAAGGCAATATGTTTAAAGAAGGTATTGCTGGAATTCAAACTGTGCGTTCTGTTGATGCGGTTACAAGTTCAGCAACAATGGCAAATTATGTTTCTGCACCTGTAAAAGGCTTTTTCTCAAAAGCTGCTGGTTTCTTGAAAAAATTAGTTTATCCTTTGATTATTGCTTCTGGTATTTATAATACAGCTAAGGCTGAAGATAAAGTTAAAACTGGTGTCTCTCAAGCTGCTGGTATCTGTACAATGTTTGCTTTTGAAGAAGTTACTGAAAGAGCTTTAAAAGCTATTCAAAATAAATTAATGTCAAATTCTAAGTTTAGTGGAAATAAATATGCTCGTGCAGCGTGGTACGTTGCAAAAGGTGCTACATTTATTGCAGCTTCCTTAGGTGGCTATAGTATTGGTAGTTCAGGTGGTGAAGCTATCGTAGATAAAAAACGAAAAGAAAAAGAAGCAAAAAATGCTGATGGTGATTCATTTAATAAAAATGAACTGCCAGCTGATTCTACTTTAAATCCAGAGAATGTTGAAAGTGCTATTTTTAGTGATATGAAGCTATAATATCATAGCAAGTATCATTAATAATATTCCACCAATTTGTGATGCAGTTGCCATATTTTGCATACGTTTATTGTTTTCATATTTGTAGCTTTTTTGTTTTGCATCATAAGCTACCATAATTCTTTGTAATCTAGTTGTATCGGAATCGTTATTAAATCTACGATTAAAGAGTTTTTCTTCTATTCTGTTAAGTCTGTTTGCAATATTATCTTGTTCGTACTTGTTTTTAAATAATTCTTCTTCTAAAACCGCTAGTTGGAATGGTATTGCTTGATTATCAATTGGCGCAAGTCCGTTTGAACGGTAATAGTTGTCTAATTCTTGTTGAGTATAATTGTCTTCATTTCTATGAAATCTTTTCTTAGAAAGAATGACATTTGCGAGTTTATCAACTCTGTTTGTTAAAGGTTCTGTACTTGTTTTTTGAAAAACCTGAGTCTCTAACCTATCAAGTCTTTGGTATATATTTTCGCTTTTATATGTTGTGTTAAAAAGTTCATTTTCTAGCTTATCTACCATTGGGTATTCTACACTTTCATCTTCTGGTAGAGCTGTTAGATTATTTTTGATTTCTTTTTTTCGTCTTTCTTCTTGTTGTTGTTTTATTGTTGAATTTTTTTCTTCCTGTGAAATAAATCCAATATCATTTTGTATGTTTTCGATTCTTTTTTTTGTATTCCCACTCTTTTTTTGTCCATAAAGATGTGATTCTAATCGTTCAATTCTTTTGTTATCTGTTTCATTAGAATAACTATACCCAAAAACAGTATTTTCAATTTGGTCTATAATTGAATTTTGTGCGAAACAAATTATTGATTGTGTTATTAATATTAAAATTACTATTATTGTTTTTTTCATAGTTTAGTTCTCTATAATGAGAAAATATACCAAAGTTTTGAGAAGAAACCTATTGTCCACGCTGAAGCAAAGAATGAGCCAATAAATGGTAAAAATATTAGCATAAAAGAGCGTGCAATACTGATTTTATATGAACTACTTATTGCAAGAGCATATAAAAATATTATCCAAATTGCTAAGAAAAATTGTGAGTATGTTCCTAAAAAATAGCCTAATGTGCCAACATCTTTTATTAAAGATAGTGGAGCAAAGAAAATATATGGAATTGGCGCAAATGAAGTATAATAAAGTGTTTTTGTTAAATTTCCATCTTTATCAAATATTTTTGCAATATATTCAAAAAATAGCGCTGTTATAAACCATAAAAATATTGCACAAACAACTGACCATAATAGTGATAATATGAAAAAATGATCTGTTATTGTACTGTCAAAAATACTTACTGTAACTTTTGAAATAACTGTAATTAGTACAATGGTAGTTATTCCAAGTCTTACTGAAATTGTTTCATCTTCTCTTTCGAAAAATGCTTTCGGCGAGAAAATTACACTATGTATGTTTTCAAAATATTTATCTAATGTTATTCCCATAAATATAAAGGCCTTCTGCTTAGTATCATACTAGTTGGTATTAAATCTGTTATTTGAATATTTGATTTTGCATTGTATTCTGCAAAGCTAGAAAAATATTCACTAAATGAACTTCTTTTATTGTAATTTACTAGTTTTGCAGTAAATTTATTATTGAATTTTTCTTGAGCCATTTTTTCAATACTTTCTTTTGCTGTATCAATGTCCCCAAGTGTATCAACAAAACCAAGTGATTTTGCTTGTCGTCCTGTGAAAACACGTCCGTCGGCATACTTTTTAAGATTTTCATTTGTTAATTCTGTTTTTTCAATAGTATATTTATCTTCTCTTTCAACTCTTCCTTTTTGAATTGCATCAACAAATTGGTAGTATGAGTCGTTAATCATTTCTTGCATTAAATTTTTTTCGTCTTCTGTTATTTCTCTCATTCCAGAGCCAATGTCTTTATATTTGCCACTTTTTATAACGACTGGGTTAACAGATAGTTTGTTTGTAAGTAAGTTGTGATAATCCATGTATGACATAATTACGCCGATACTTCCTGTTAGTGTTCCTTCTTGGGCAATAATTCTATCGGCAGCTGATGCAATATAATAACCACCACTTGCTGCAATATCATCAAGTATTACAACAACTGGTTTATCTTTTCTTATTTTTATAATTTGGCTGTATATGTTTTGTGACATTGCAACCGTACCACCAGGCGAATTTATTTTAATGATAATGCCTTTTATTTCAGGATCTTCTTTTGCTGCAATAAGTGATTTTAATAGGTTTGGTGCATTAGATTCTCTTGATAGAAAATTGCTTTCAGAGGCTGATGCAATCGCCCCAGATAATTCTATTACAGCAATTTTATTTATATTCTTCATTATTGTTTTGTTTTTAGTAACTTTTTTGCCATCTTCATTATATGGTTCATCTTTGTCTATTTTAAAGAAACCAAGCACTAAACATAAAATACAAATTATAATTACTAATTTTGATATTGTTGACTCTTTCATTATGCCTCTCTTGCTGAAATCTCAGCGATGTATTCATCTAATAAACTTACCATTACGTTTTTGTAATGAGTTGCTTGTTTCTTTGTAGTTGCCTCAAATCTACATGTAAAAACAGGTTCTGTATTGCTTTGTCTAATTAAAGCAAACCCATCTGGGAATATAATTCTCAAGCCGTCTAAAGTGATAATGTCATTAATATTTGTTCCAAAAATTGAATTATCTTTTTCAATTCTTTGTGTAATTAATGATAGTACTTCTTTTTTATATTCGTTTTTACATTTATGTCTTACTTCATCTAACGTACAAACCTTGTTAAATGGTTCTAGCAAGTCAGAAAGTTTGAAATCTTTATTTTTGTATTTGTTTTTAGCTACAATTTCAATGATTCTGCAGCCTGCATATACAGCGTCATCATATCCATAGTATCTATCTTTGAAGAACATATGACCTGACATTTCGCCTGCAAGAATTGCTCCTGTTTCTTTCATTTTTGATTTGATATAACCATGTCCTGTCTTTGCCATAATTGCGTTTCCGCCTTGGTTATTTATTTCATCAAATAGTACTTGTGAACATTTTACTTCTGATACTATGTTTGGTTTTTCACCACGAACAACAAGGTTTTTTATTAAATCTTGTGCATATAAATATAGAAGTTTGTCGCCAGTTAGAGCATTTCCTTCTGAATCGATTACTCCTAATCTATCTGAGTCTCCGTCAAATGCTATACCTAAATCTGCATTTGTTTCTACTACTTTCTTTTTTATATCTTCTAATGTAGATAAATCACTTGGGTTTGGATGGTGATTTGGGAAATTGCCATCTGGTTCAGAGTATAATTCTATTACTTCACAGCCCAAGTCTCTGTATAGTTTAGGAGCAACAACGCCAGCTGTTCCATTTGCGCTATCAACTACAACTTTTATTCCTTCTCCAATTCTTGAGAAGTTCAGCGTTAAAGATTCTATGTATTGTGGGATTATATTGTAAAGTCGTGATTCACCATGTTTTACTGCGGTTATATCATTAGACATTTGACGCATAGTTTGTTCTTTTACTTCTTTTATATCTTGTTCACCTAATGAGGCTCTATTTAGAGTCATTTTTAAACCATTGTATTCTGAAGGATTGTGGCTTGCTGTTACAATTAAGGCTCCACTTATTTTGATTCCTTCGCAAATATTTTCAGGGTATTTAGCAAATTCTGAATAGTATCCAAGTGGCGTTGGAACAATATCAAGATTAATTACATTTGCACCCATGTGAACTATACCTTTTGCAAGCGTTTTTGCTAATGATTCTGAATGCAAACGCGCGTCTTTTGAAATTGTTAGCCAAATATCTTGAGGTTCTAAGCCTGTTTTTTCTTGAACATATTTTACGAAGCCTTTGCCTGTGTAATAGAATAGTTCTTCTGTTACTTCTTCCCCGTATATTCCTCTGATATCATTTTTACCAAATGCGCTAAAGTTTATTGTGCTTGTCATCTTATATCCCTTGTTAAAATTTGAAAAACGTTTATACTCAATATTATAGAAAATATTGTATCTAAAAGCAAAAATGTATAAAAGAGTTATTGATTTTTATAAGAAAAATAATAATTTTGTTACAGCAAGTTTATTTATATTGCCGTCTTTATTGGGTTGCTTGTTTTTTATTTTTCTTCCGTCTGCATTTTCTTTTTTGTTAAGCTTTTTTGATTGGAATTTAATTAGTAGTATTAAGTTTGTTTCCCTTAATAACTATTTTGAATTATTCAATAGTGAAGAATTTTGGTTTGTATTCTTTAATACAATTTTTTATGCACTTATTGTTACTATCTTGGGAACAATTATTCCGCTTGTTTTAGCTGCTATTTTTGCGTCTAAAATAAAATTTAAGGATTTTTTTAAAACTTCTTATTTTTTGCCATTTATTACTCCAATGGTTGTTATTGCTATGATTTGGCAGTGGTTATTTGATCCAAATATTGGATTTATAAATTTAATTTTAAAAACTAACCTTGAATGGTTATATGATAAAAATCTTGCAATGTATGCATTGATTATAGTTTCTGTTTGGAAATTAATTGGATATAACATAATTATCTTTTTATCAGGATTCTCTTCTATTAATCAGCAGGTATATGAGGCAGCTGATATCGATGGGGCAAGCAAAATTAGAGTGTTTTTTAATATAACTCTTCCTTTGTTAAGCCCGACTATATTTTTTGTTTTGTTGATAACAACTATAAGTTCATTTCAGGTCTTTGACTTGATTTATTTAATGACCCAAGGCGGACCTGAAAATTCAACAAATGTTCTTGTTTATTGGCTTTATAAAAATGCTTTTGAGTTCTTTGAAATAGGGAAAGCATCTGCTGTTGCGTATATTTTGTTTTCTCTGATATTTATATTAACGATGATACAGTGGAAGCTTAAATCAAAATGGGTTTCTAATGAGGTTGATTAAGCTAGAACTGAAAGAAGTTGTTCTTGTGGTGTTGCTTGAGTTGCATAGATGCTATCAATTTTAGATTTGATTTCTACGGCCTCTCTTGTAACTTGTGGGTGGAACAATTCTGATATTTTATTTACCAATGAAGTAATTGTACTTGTTTGTTCTGGATAAATATATGCTGCTCTGTATTCTGGATATGGAACAGCAGTTCTTTGAAAACTGATTGATTTATTATTAGATATTGTATTATTGATTGAGTTAATTTTCATTATTTACCTCTCTCTCTTGGTAAAGTGTCTTAACTACACTTTATTCTATGTATTCATTATGAAATAGAAAAAATATTTTGTCAATACGTTTGACTTAAAATTTCTTTACATTTTAAAAAGCAATAAATACGAGGCTTTGAGCATTAAGTGTAAAAATAGCACTTAATGCGATAAAAATATATTACCTTAATGGACTATTTTGTTTTAGTCCATGTGGTGAATTGTTTAAAAAGTATTTATTTCGTTATATATAATTATCTTTTTCATACTTCCAACTATTCTTAATTCCAGACAGTAGGGCAAATTTTGCCCTCTTTTTTTTGAAATTTGCGTAGGGTGGAGTGAAACGAACCCGAATAAGCGAAGGCAAAAGTAAACTGAAGCGAAGCGTGGTTTACGACTGACTGAGCTGAGAGCAAATTTCAATATCAGTATTTGCGTAGGGTGGAGTGAAACGAACCCGAATAAGCGAAGGCAAAAGTAAACTG
>CAZNLZ010000007.1:11166-15498 GCA_964574225.1 uncultured Muribaculaceae bacterium
ACTGACTGAGCTGAGAGCAAATTTCAATATCAGTATTTGCGTAGGGTGGAGTGAATTAAATTTGTATTAATTATATTTGTTTTGAACTTTATTTATGTCATTTGAGCAATAGAATAAAAATGCTTCAACAGATTTTTTAATTGTTTCGCTTAACTGTTCTTGTTCTGATTGTGAAAAGTTTTGTAGAACAAAATCTTCTGATTTCATAAATGGTGGTTGTGGACCAATTCCAATTTTAAGTCTGTCAAATGTTTGTGTGCCTGCATATTTAATAATTGATTTTACGCCGTTGTGTCCACCATCAGAACCTTTTGGTCTAAATCTTAATTTACCTAGTTCTAATGAAATATCGTCGTATGCCAAAAATAAGTCGTTCATATCAATTTTATAAAAGTTTTTTAATGAAAGAAGTGATTCTCCAGATAAGTTCATGAAGGTTTGTGGTTTTACAATCCAGATTGCTTCACCATTATATGTTCCTTTTGCAATTTCTGCTTTGAATTTAGGTTCATTAGAAAAGCTGCAAGATATTTCTTTTGCAAGTAAATCGCCGAACATAAAACCTATGTTGTGTCTTGTTGTACTATATTTTGCTCCTGGATTTCCTAAACAAATAACTAATTTCATGACATGCTTATCCTCTTTGAATAAATTATCCCATGTTTTTATTCTACTTACCAATTAAAAACTTATTAAAATGATTGATTATTATAAAAAAATGGGAGAAAAGTTAATGGCTACAAAGAAAAACTCAATAATAACAATGAAAAGCAGTGAGATGCTTTTTAATTTTTTAGAAAATAACAATTTACATAAAAAAGATTTTGCACAAATGATAGGTGTAACTTTATCGTATGTTTATAATTTAATTGATGAAACTATACCATTTTCAACAAGAAGTACTACGCTTGAGAGAATTGCAACCGTTATGGATATTTCTCCAGATGAGTTTGTTGAATATAAAATTCCTCAAGACCCTATATTGATTGATGAAACTACCATGTTTCTTAGAGAGAAACAAAAAGAAAAAAATCTAACAACTGTACAACTTCTAAAATCTTTTCCTCGAAAGCAACGTCTTGAAATAGTTGATATTTTAAGAGGTGCAAGACCAATTCCACTAGACTGGCAAGAAGTTAGTATTATTGCTCAAGTATTAGATATTTCAAAAGAGGAAATGTATGACTTTTGGGAGTTGAGATTAAAGCAAGTATTGCAAATTTCTGGATTTAATTTTGAAAGCAATGCAGAACTTGCAAAATCTATGTTTAGCTGTTGTCGTGAATATATTTATAAAAATAAATAAGATTACACTTTTACTTTTGTTACTGTAATTTGTATATCTTTTGGTGATTCTAAATTCTTTTCATCATAGATGATTTTAATTAATTGATATGAATGAGGTATATCTTTAAATGCTGGTGCACTGATATGCCTTATTCCATTTTCATCAGTTTTAATTGATTCTTGATGGTAATGCCCAGATGAAACAAGAACGATGTTGTTATATTTTTTTAATAGTTCATTATATTTTTCTGTATTTAGCATTGATAATTTATATTCATCACGTGGCGCAACCAATGGGCTATGTTGGAAAATTAAGAACATTTTCTTTTGATATTTTAATAATAGTTTTTCTAACCATAAAATTTGTTCTTCAGGAATTTCGCCATGTTTTGATTGTGCGAAATCTGGTGTATCATTAAGTACTACGCAAACAAAGTCTTTATTTGGCTTGAAATAATAATATTTTTTATTGTCATCTTGATTCCTATTGAATGTAGTTACAATATCTAGATAAGTTTCTTTTTCAACTCCACCAAGTGCGTGTGCGTCCCTTTCTCCAAGTACAAGATAGTATGGTAATCTAATAGAATGGATTGAACGCATAAATCCAATTACATTTTCTTCTTTTGATTTTTCTACGTTATCACCAAGAAAAACAACAAAATCAGGATACTTTTTCTTTAATGAAAGTGATAAGAAGTGAAGATATTTTTCTTTATAAGTATCATTTAATGTGTAGTGAACATCACCAACTTGAGCAAATTCAAGTACATCCGCACTAGAAATATTTTGCACAATAATTAGTGCAAAAAGTGAAAAAATAAATTTTTTTATTAAACTAGGCATTTTCTAATCGTTTCTGTATATGTTTTTGCACTTTAAGTGCTTGGTTAAGATCTTTTTTTGTAATGATTTTCATTGCAATAAAAATCTCACCCATAGGCACTTTTTGGAATCTTTGAACATCAAGAACCATAGACAAATGGTAGAGGTTGATTTTTCCAGCCTCAAGAAGTATCTCGCCGAGTCTTCGGCAAGAAACATCGTTCCAATCATCAATGTTATAAAGATTCTTCATACCAATGATTATATTAGAAAAAGTTTATTTAAGCAATTATTAGCCTCTTAGGTCAAGAATTTCGCCAACATCTGTTTTGAATCCTGGAACAACACTTTTGTGTGTTGGATTGTTTAATGATCCACCATCATATTGTCCAAGTCTATCAACTAACCCTAATTCTGCACCAAGATGTTGTGTGCTACTTGTTTTTCCGACTTCGGAGCTGCCTTTAACACCTTCAACGTTTTCTGTTTTAGGATTAACTTTATTGTTTCCACCTGTTAATCCTAAGAAACCGTTACCAGATGCATATCCGGCGCTAGCGTAATAATCTTTGTTGTTTGGGAATGCTATTGAACCCATAGACATAGTATCTCCTAGTTAATTATATAAAGGTTATTTTTTATTTATAATTGCTCGATTTATAAATAAATTTACAATTGTTACATTCAAAATCTTTTAAAATTTCGCTTGAAATTAAAAATTTATGTGTTTTAATAAACATATGAGCGTCCGTAGCTCAGCTGGATAGAGCATCTGCCTTCTAAGCGGTGGGTCATACGGGCTCAAAAATCGAAAATTTGACAACTTAATAAATATAACTTATGCGTCCGTAGCTCAGCTGGATAGAGCATCTGCCTTCTAAGCAGAGGGTCGCGCGTTCGAATCGCGCCGGGCGTATTTTTTGTGCCAAAAATTCAAAAAGTTGCAAAAAAGTTGCAGATTTTTTTAGATTAATATTTTCATTTACTCCCTTTTTGTACGGCAAGTTTTAAGGCTTGTGAAAAGATTTTTGCTTGTAGTTTATATTCAACAAGCTGAGAAAATGCGACAGGGGACGCCATAACTACTTCATTTTAGACTACATAATTAAAAAATAAGAGAATGATGTAAAAAAAATACCTGTCAATTTCTTGACAGGTAAAAAACGTTACAATAAATCTTTTATGTACCAAACCTTCTAACATTTGATTCTTCTAGTCCGGTGTCCTTTTCTTTATAAAGATTTTCAAGCAATGAATCACCAAGTTGCGCAGATTCTGGCATTAAGTGGACATAAGTATCAAGAGTAACTTTATTTGTTGAGTGGCCTAATTGTTTTGAAATATAAGGTAATGGTACTTGTTGAATAATAAGTGTGCTTGCGTAAGTATGCCTTAAATCATGGAATCTTATACTATCAATACCCGCAAGAGCTAAAGCCGGCTTAAATCTTCTTTTCATCATATTTTGTGAATCCATATAATTTCCATTTGCATTAGGGAAAACAAGATTTAATTCACTTTTCGGACAGGCCATTTTCCATTCTTTTAAAAATTTTGTAACGGTATTAGAGATTTTAACTTTTCTTTCTTTACCGGTTTTTGTTGTGCCTAAAACTCCGTGAGTATAACTTTTATTTACAACGATATAGCCTTCAACAAAATTAACGCAGTCCCAAGTAAGAGCAAATAATTCACCTTCTCTTAATCCTGTATTTACTGCAATATAAAGTAATAGATAAAAATCGGGATAATGTTTTTGTACTATGGTTAATAATTTGTTTGTTTCTTTAATGGTTAAAGGTCGCATTAGAGTATTATTTTTAACTTTTAAACTTTTAATCCTATTAACAGGATTTTGGTAAATTACGCCAGAATCAATCATATAATTAAAAACAGCGCCGATAGTTTTTTTGAAATGATTTATAGTTGAATTCGCCAAACCGGTTTTTGTCATATCTCTAATAAAATTTTGTATGTGTAAAGGCCTGATTTCTAATAACTTTAAATCGCCTAGGTATTCATAGATGTGGTGTTTTAGATAACCTTCATAACCAACCCAAGTTGATTTTTTGCAATAGATTTTGGCATAATTATCAAGATATAGCTCAGCAGCTTCTCTGAAAGTCAGTTTATCATTTGAAACAAATAGACCTTTGTTAAGCTCGTCAATCATTTTAGCTTGAGCTTTTTCAGCTTCGGCTTTTGTTGAAAAACCACCTT
>CAZNLZ010000008.1:0-15333 GCA_964574225.1 uncultured Muribaculaceae bacterium
TCCTGAAAATGTTAATAAATATAAACTTTTAAATGAAAAAGTTAGAAATAAGAAACAATAAATCATATATATAGCCTATTATGTAAAGTGTTTGATGTATTTATCTTCTTTTTTTGCCAATATTTCAAAATGCTTGTAATTATTGTGTTTGAGGTTTATGTTAATCTAAAGATCTAGATAACAAAATAAATCTTTTTGTATAGATTTATTCATCGTTTTGTGGATGAGTTGTGCATGCCGCCCATGTAATATGAATAGTATAGATGACGTATTTACAGGGAGCGCAAGTGTGTATATGAGAAGAACAAGTGAATTTAACAAAAAAATCAAAATTATTTTAGTTGATGACAATTTTGATCATTTATTAGGGATTAGAGAGTTGATTAACTTAGAAACTAACTTTGAAGTTATGGCAACAGCTACAAATGCTAACATAGCTATCAACTTGGTTAAAAAGTATCAACCAGATGTGGTGCTAATGGATGTTAATATGCCAGAAAAAGATGGTTTAACAGCTATTAGTGAAATTGAACGTTTAGGATTAGGAACAAAAATCATCGCATTAACTGGTTATGATGACCCAGATTTAATCTTCCGTGCTATGAAAATAGGTGCTAAAGGTTATATCTTAAAAACTATGGCATCTGCTCAATTAATTTTTGCAATTGAAGAAGTAATGCAAGGTAAAGTTTATCTTCCATCAGGATTATCTTCAAGATTCTTTGAGTATTTCCAAAAAACATTTAAAGAGGAAGCTAATAATACCCAATCAGCAGAAAACCTACTTCAGTATCTAACACAAAGAGAAGAAGAAGTTCTAGAATTATTAACTCAAGGTGTTACTTATAAAGGTGTTGCTCAACAATTATTTATTAGTGAAACAACTGTTAAAACACACGTAAATAATATCTTCCAAAAATTACAAGTTAATGATAGAACTCAAGCTGTATTATACGCAATTAATAATGGATTTTTAAATAGAAAAAAATTGAAAATTGCTATATAATAAGCATATTATGAGAAATAAATTTAATACGCTTCAAAAATATATATTTGAATACTCTGTAAAAGAATATCGAAAAGAGACCGTTAACGGTCTCTTTCGTTCGATTTTAGATCCGGTTGTTTCTAATCAAAAGTTTGAATCTTTTATTTTATTCCGTTTATTAGATTTAAAAGAAAAAGAAAATTATCTAAAAAGGTTGGAGTTTTCTGGTGCAAAGTTGATTAATTTTTCGCCTATTCTTGAAAATAATTGCGAAATAGAAAATCTTTGGGATAATACAGAATTTGTTGTTGTAATAGGACAAAGATATTCTGTTGCTTTAATCTGGGATTATTCAACAGGAACACCTGAAACTACAGATGTTTGCTTGCTCTATAACTCTAGTGTAATCACAGAAATTGCTAAGGTTATTTTAGATAATTCGACTGTTGATTTTAAGGAACTTTTGCAAAAATATGTTCCAGATAGACGTGAAAATTTAATTTTAAATCACTCAATTAGAAATATTGTAGATTCATTGAATGATAGAAACGAAGAGATACTTTATAAAATTGCTGAAAGTAAACAACCTATTGATACTGATGAAATGCTAAGAACTGCAAGTGTAGTTTCTGAAAAGGCTAAGTTTATTGCTCACGAGATTAAAAATAATTTATCTATTATAAATTTATATTCAAAAATAACTGAAAAACGTCTTTCAAAGGTTGAACTTGAAGAAGAAACAAAAGTATCAGTAGAAACTGCAATTAAGAATATTAATACAGCGTCTGAGACAATTTCTTCTTTAATAAATGATTTAAGAAGTTTATCAGCGCCTTATGTTACTGACTTGAGTGTAAAAAACATCGTTCTAAATACAGTGATGATATGCCAAGAAAAAGCAAAAAAAGCTGGTGTAAATCTTGTTGTTACTGATTTTAAAGATTGTATTTTATCAACTGATAAAGTTAAATTGGAATCTTCATTAACTAATTTGATTTTTAACGCAATTGAAGCTTGCACAGAAGGTTGTAGTGTTTGCATTGACTGTTTTGTAGAACCAAAAGAAGTTCGTGTTTTTGTAAAAAATGATGGTGAAAAAATACCTGTTGAAATTCAAGCAAAGATTTTTGAGACTGATTTTACAACAAAAGAAAAAGGTAACGGACTTGGACTTGCTATTTGCAAAAGCCAAATGCAGATGGTAAAAGGTGATATCAATCTTGTTCATTCAAATAATGTTGAAACACTTTTTGAAATTGTTATGCTAAGATAAATTTTAAGTATGGATAATTTAACAGTAAAAAAATACACGTTGAAAAAAGTTTCAACCGATGTTTCATACAAAATTGATTACGAGAAGGAATTAAATCCTTCACAATTAGATGCTGTTAAACAAAAAGAGGGTTCTATACTTGTTATAGCAGGTGCTGGTAGTGGTAAAACAAAAACGTTAACTTATAGAGTTGCTCGTTTAATCGAAGATGGTGTTAATCCTAAGAATATTCTTCTTCTGACTTTTACAAAAAAAGCTTCTCACGAAATGCTTTCACGTGCAGCAGTTGTTTTAGATTCAAGATGTGAGCAAGTTGCGGGAGGTACATTCCATTCTTTTGCTAATATTATTTTGCGCAAGTATTCGGCTCTTTTAGAACTTCAAAATAACTTTACTATTACGGATAGAGCGGATAGCGAGGATATCGTTAATCATATTCGTTCAAATACAATTGGTAAACAAGAAAAGCGTTTTCCTAAAAAAGGCACTATTTTAGATATTTATTCAAAGGCAGTTAATAAAAATATTCCAGCTGATGAAATTATCGCAAGGGAATATAAACAGTTTGAACATTGCACAGAAAAAATTAATACAATAATTCGTGAATATGCTGAATATAAACGTAAAAATTCTATTTTAGATTATGATGATTTGCTTTTATATTTAAGAACTTTATTAGAAGCAAACCCAGATGTTCGAAAGAAACTTTCAAATCAGTATAAATATATTTTGGTTGATGAGTATCAAGATACAAATACAATTCAGGCACAAATCATTAAATTATTAGCTTCAGAGCACAATAACGTTATGGCTGTTGGTGATGATTCTCAAAGTATTTATTCCTTTAGAGGGGCTAATTTTAAAAATATTTTAGAGTTTCCTCAAGTTTTTCCAAATACTAAAATAATTAAGCTTGAACAAAATTATAGAAGTTCGCAAAATATTTTGGCTCTAGCAAATGAAATACTTTTGAAGGCTAAGGAAAAATATACTAAAAATTTATTTTCTACTATTGAATGCAGTGAAAAACCTGCTCTTATAAGTGCAACTGATATGAATGTTGAAGCTGCCTTTGTTGCTCAAAGAGTGCTTGAATTAACAGAAGAAGAAAATCTATCTTTGAATGATATTTGTGTGCTTGTACGTAGTGCAAGGATGACATCAAACCTTGAAATTGAGCTTGCAAAGAGAAATATTCCTTATCGTAAATTTGGTGGAATGAAATTCTTTGAAACGGCGCACATTAAGGATATTATTGCTCATCTTAGAGTTATATTAAATCCATCTGATATTATTAGTTATACAAGAATTTTGCTTTTGCTTGACGGTATTGGTAACCAAAGTGCTAATAAGTTATTGCCAGTTTTAGCTGAAGAAGGAGATGTTACTGAGAAAAAACTTCCAGTTAAAAATCCTGAAGCAGTAATTCGTTTGACTCAATTGATTAATATAAATCAAAAAGATATTTTTAATCCTAAAAAGGTTGTTGAAAGTGTTTTAAAATATTATGAACCAATAATGATGGATAAATATGATGATTACACAAAACGTCAAAAAGATTTAGACCATTTTCGTTCTTTATGTGAAAAATATTCAAGTTTGGAAGATTTCTTAAGTGATTTAGCACTTGAACCCCCAGATACTTCTGTAGTTGATATTGAAGAAGGTGCGCATAAAGACGAATTTTTGACACTATCAACAATTCATAGTGCAAAAGGACTTGAATACAAAGCGGTATTTATAATTGGGGCGGTTGACGGCAAGTTTCCTTCTATGTTCTCTTTTAATACTCCAGAAGAACTTGATGAAGAATTAAGACTTATGTATGTTGCTGTTACACGTGCAAAAACACATCTTTCAATTACATATCCTATTGATATGTTTGATTACTCAACTAATATGGTTCTGTCTAAACCATCTAGATTTTTTGATGGAATAGGACAGGATATATTAGAAAAATGGGTTATCCAAGAATAGCTTTATTGTACGTTTGATGTGATTTTATAACCTTTGGCAATTAAGGCTTTTTGTATTTGTTCAAAGTGTTCTTGGTTTCTTGTTTCTAATGATATTTTTAAGAAGCAATCATTGATGTCAGTGTTGCTACCACCTTGATTGTGACGCACTCTTATTACATTTGCTCCGTGTTCGGCAATAATTCCAGAAACATCTCGAAGTTGTCCTGGTTTATCAAGTAATTCTATTGTTAGGTGACAAAGTCTGCCAGAGTTTAATAGACCTCTGTTGATAACGCGAGAAATGATGTTTACGTCAATATTTCCGCCTGATACAACACAAACAGTTTTCTTCCCTTCAATTGGTAATTTGTTAAACATAGCAGCAGCAACGCTTAGTGCGCCAGCACCTTCTGCTACGATTTTTTGTTTTTCCATTAATGCAAGTATTGCAGAAGCTATTTCATCGTCTGTAACGGTGATGATGTCATCAACGTATTTTTGACATAGTTCGAAAGTTAACTCACCTGGTTTCTTTACAGCTGTACCATCAGCAAAAGTATTTACTGTTGGAAGTTCAAGTACTTTTTTATTTATAAATGATTGGTACATACTTCCCGCACCTTGAGATTGTACACCATATACTTTGCAGTCTGGTTTTAATTGTTTTATTGCGTAGGCAACTCCTGCAATCAAACCACCGCCCCCAATTGGCACTATAACCGCTTCAACATCTGGTAATTGTTCTAGAATTTCTAAACCAATAGTTCCTTGACCAGCAATAACATCAACATCATCAAATGGGTGAACAAATGTTCCGTTTGTTTCTTTTTGATATTCAACTGCTGCTTTGTATGCATCATCATATACGCCGTCAATTAGTTTTATTTCTGCCCCTAATTTCTTTGTTGCTTCAACTTTTGATAATGGAGCTGTTGCGGGAATAAAAATTGTTGCTTTAATTCCGCTTTTTTGTGATGCCAAAGCAACGCCTTGAGCGTGATTTCCTGCTGAACACGCAATAACACCTTTTGCTTTTTCTTCTTCTGGTAGATTTGCAATTTTATATGATGCGCCTCTTACCTTGAATGAACCAGTTACTTGTAAGTTTTCTGTTTTAAGGTAAATGTTGCTATTGTCCATGATATTTTGTGCATAAATCATATCTGTTTCTCTGATTATGCTTTTTAGTACATCTGCTGCATCTTTTACCTTATCAAGTGTTATCATGTTTTCGCCTCTCTTAAATAATTTTTTTCTATTATATCACTATTTGCATAAAAAAAAGAGGAACGAAATTTCTCGCTCCTCCTTCCCATCGGAAAAGGAAAATGTAATATTATTAGGATGTGTTAAATCTATTCGTAATCAGGATTCATTTCATTGTCGCCTGTTAATAAGAAGTTGTTTTCAGAATCACCGTCAAATGAAACATCGCCTTTATCTGGTGCTACTTTTTCAATATAACTTCTAATTTCAGCACCAATTTGTGCAACTTGTTCATCTGTTAAATTTTCGCCAAAGTGTTTTCTTATCGCTTCAGCACTTTGAGAAGCATTAAATAAGTCTTCAATTGCTTGAGCGTTTGCTGCTGCTTGTTCTTGTGTTGTTGCTTCTTCTGTTATATCAACAGATGTAAATTCATTAATAAATGATTTTAATTCTTCGTCTTTATCTGCTAATTCACCTTCTGTTTCAGGTGCTGTATTTTCTTTAATATTTTCTTCATCTTTTATTGAGCTTACTGCTTCGCCTGTTAACTCTGCTTGTTCACTCCAATAAGATTCTGGGTCAGAAACTGCAGCTTGTGCATCTTGTTCTGTTGCGCTTCCGTTGGTTTCTTCACCTGCTGTTCCGCCACTAAATAAGTTCTTTAAACCTTCAAAGAAATTAATTATTAAATCAATGAAACCAGTCATCATACTAGACATATCACCCATTCCAGACATACTGCCCATCATGTTAGACATTCCAGATGAGCCACTCATTAAACTGGACATTCCTGACATTCCAGACATACCGCCCATTAAGCTGGACATATCGCCCATTCCGGACATTCCACCCATTAATCCTGACATTCCAGATGAACCGCTCATTAAGCTAGACATATCAAAATTGCCCATCATTCCAGACATACTGCCCATCATGTTAGACATATCAAAACTGCCCATTGCGCCTGATGATGTAAAACTATCACTTGCATCAGATTCGTTGTTTTGGTTTCCCCAAATAGTGCCACTTGCATCTTGTTCGTTTGCACCTGTTAATTGGCCAAAATTGCCAAGTCCTAAATTTCCGCTCGCAATTTTGCTCAAGTCAAAATCGCCGAAGCCCATTCCCATAACCATCGTAAATCCTCTCTCCAAATAAAAAGTGTCTATTCGTATTTATATAAAAAAATTCTTTTTTACAAAATTTCTTAAAAATTATTTTTTGTAAAAAAAGTTAACAATATTTTTTTGTAAAAAATTCTGTTTATTATGATATTCTTTTTGAATTTGTTATAATCAATAAAAATGAGAGGTAGATATGAAAGTATTGTTATTTAATGGTTCACCACATGCAAATGGTTGTACTTATACAGCACTTGAAGAGATTGCTATAACTTTAAAAGAAGAAGAAATTGATTCAGAAATTTATCAACTTGGAATTGAACCAGTTGCCCATTGTCGTGCTTGTTATGCTTGTGGACAGCTTGGTAGATGTGTTATTGATGACAAAGTGAATGATTTTGTTGATTATGCACAAAATTTTGATGGTTTTGTTTTTGGTTCGCCTGTTCATTATGCGTCTGCCGCTGCTGGAATTGTTGCTTTTTTAGATAGAGCTTTCTTTGTTGCTTCAAGAAAAAGTGGCAAACACGCATTCAAACATAAACCAGGTACAACTATTGCAAGTGCAAGAAGGGCAGGAACAACTGCAACACTCGACCAATTAAATAAATATTTTTCAATTACTGAAATGCCAATTATTTCTGGACGTTATTGGAATATGGTGCATGGCTCTAATCCTGATGAGGTAAAACAAGATTTAGAAGGTATGCAAAATATGCGTATTCTTGCAAGAAATATGGCTTGGCATTTAAAATGTAAAGAGGCAGCCGATAAAGCCGGAATCGTTATGCCAAAACAAGAGGAAATTGTTTATACAAATTTTATTAGATAAATTATGAAACGAAGGATGTTTCAAAATGTTTGAGAAGAAAATTAATCAAGATTACTTAAAATTAGCACAGATTGTATATGGTGGTGAATTCTATTTAGACCTAAAAAATTATCACTTAAAAGAGGTTTCTTTTCAAAATTCTAAAATTAAAAAGGTGGTTGACGCTGTATTAGAAAAAAGTGGTATTCAAAAATTTTACAGCTATAAAAATGAAGATAGTGGCTTAGTTGCTAATCTTTTTGAAAATCCTCGAAATAAGGAGCTAATTATCGCTTATAGAGGGACTGAACGACCTGGTCTTGGTGAAAACACTTCTAATTTAGCTGTTTTATTGAAAGACTTAATGGCTGATTTGGATTTGGTTGCAGGTAATTTTAATGAGCAGTTTGTTGATGCTTGGAAATTTTATAAGGCAGTAAAAGAACAATATCCAAAAAGAAAAATAAAAATTGTAGGTCAATCGCTGGGTGGTGCATTGGCGCAAATTGTTGCAGCAAAAGAATATACTATAAATCACAAAAAGGTTGAAACGTTTACCTTTAACGCTCCTGGCTGTAAACACCTTTTAGATGTTTGTGACTGTAATACAACCTATAGTTATTCATTTATTTATAACTATTCAGTTATGAATGATTGGTGCGGGATGTTTGGGGAACACGTTGGTCAAAGATATTTAATAGCACCAATTGCACTTGAAGATGTTCTTGATAAGCCAAAAATGGATATTTTAAATAGTGTATTATTGACTACTCACGAAGGTATTTTTGATTATTCGATTAAAACAATGGGGAAAGTTTATCGCAAACCAAAAGATTTTAACCAACAAGAAGGATTGTCGCTATGGTATTTTGATAAAAATAATCCATTAAAAGATTATGATGATTTGGCTGATTTTTTAAGTTTTAATCCTTTGCCAGATGATATTAGAAATAATGAATTTATACAAAAAACTGAAACTTTCATTAAAGAAAATATCATTGAAGAAATGCAAAATTCTGATATCGGCGTAGCCATAAAAAATGCAACAGATAGCCTTGTTCAGGTTCATAATGAGCAAAAAGAAAAGTTTTTAGACAGTTTAGGTGATAACACTTTTGCGTTAGTAATAAAAAGTTTTGATTCTGTTATGAAAGAACTTTCTTTTGACCATTTTCAAAGAGCGAATAAAATTGTTAGTAGAATAATTAAAAATAACTAAAATTGTGATTTTAATAAGGTCTAAATTCTTGTCTTTATTGTTTTCTTGGTAAATTGAATTTAAATTTAATGTTTGATACAATCATTAAGTCGATAAATTTATATGGGTGAAATATGTTCTTTTTCGATACGAATGATTTAAAGACTTCCGAACTATATTTGTCTTTAGTTGGCACTTATGAAGCTGATGTTGAAAAAGGTTGGGTTCCTTTCTATCAGTTTGATATTTGTTTATTAGATGATACAAAAATTGGATTTTGTAATTTAAGAATTGATAATACAGAATTAACAAAATATTGTGGCAATATAGGTTATGGAATAGATGAAGAATACAGAGGAAATCATTATTCTCTAAAATCATCTAAATTATTGATAAAATTGGCAAGAAAACATAAATTAGATTATGTATTAATTAATTGTGAACCTCAAAATATTGCATCAAACAAAATTTGTAAATTATTAGACGCTGACTTTATTGAAATGGTTAATATACCTGAAACACATGAGATGTATGAGCAGGGAATGAGACAATTAAATATATACAAAATCAATTTGAATTAAAAATACCCCCGACACGATTCGAACGTGCGACGCCCTCCTTAGGACGGAGGCGCTCTATCCAGCTGAGCTACGGAGGCATATCAAAATTATACAATAAATCACAAAAAAAGAGGAACTAATGTTCCTCTTTTCTATATCTTGTTTTTGATTATGCTACAGCCATATCGTCTTCTTCAACTTCTGTTGTATCAAATGCTGAATTCCAGAATGGGTTGCCAGCAAAATAGTTCTCTGTTTCGTGAGTTTCGAAATTATATGTTTCAAAGTATTTGTCTGCATCTATGCCAGCTTCAGCATTTTCAGTTTCTTTTTCTTGTTCTTTTACGTTGTCCATGCCTTCTTCAAAATCTTGTGCTGCTGCCATAAATTTCGCTACACCATTTAATACTGTTGTATTTGATGCGTTTGGCTTTGTAAGTTCTTCTGCCATTTGCTTCAATATATTTGCATCTTTTGCATAGTCAGGAGCAAATTCTTCAATGTCTAGACCAGCAGTTCCTAAAGCATTAATCATATCTGTTACATCTTTATATGCTTTTGTTACTTCTGTTTGTTTAGATGAAGCTTCTTCCGCTGCTGCTGCATTTTTTGCTGCTGTTGCTTCTGCTTCTCTTACAAAACGGTCATGAATAACTTTCATTGATTCCATTTGGATTCCTTGCATTTCTGCTGCAATTTTATCCATTGTTGTTTCTTTTGATTTTACGCCGATTATATTTCCGTTTTCATCGTAGATAAACATTTCTTTCAATTCAGATTCTGTATATTTGCTAAAATCAAAACCTGGTAGTGAGTAATCTGTTCCAATTGTAAAGTCGCCCATTTTAAAATCCTCTTATTCGTATTGCTTACTTATATAAAAAAAATTTGATATTGAAAATTGCTATACAAAGTATATACCTTTAAGAAATAAATTAAAAAATCAAGATATAACTGGGTTAGAGAGTATATATTATCGTTTACAAAACTTAACAAAAGATGTTTTTTGTTATTTTTTCCTATTGAAAAATACTTTTTTCCGTTTAATTATTATATTGTTATGAACGCAGTACAAAAAGATTTAACACAAGGAAATTTAGTCAAAACATTATTATTATTTGCTCTTCCATATATTGGTGCTAATTTTCTGCAGGCGTTGTATGGTGCTGCCGACTTAATTATTGTTGGAAAGTTTTGTGATAGTAGTGTTGTTTCTGCTGTTGCTATAGGTTCACATTTATTACAAACCTTGATATTTTTTATTACTGGTTTGACAGTTAGTGGTACTGTGTTAATTGGTAAAGCTTTTGGTGCAAAACAGTATGATAATATTTTAAAAATCATAAATACAATGACTATCTGTTTTGTTATTGCTGCAATTGTAATGAGTATTTTACTTGCTTTTTTTGATACCCAATTATTAAATATTTTACAAACACCACCAGAAGCATTAACTTCCGCAAAAGATTATGTATTTGTATGCTCATTAGGTTTAATTTTCGTATTTGGATATAACGCAATAAGTGCTATTTTAAGGGGATTAGGTAATTCTGTTGCACCAATGTATTTTGTTGCTCTTTCTTGTATTACAAATATTGTTTTAGATATTTTACTTGTTGGTGGTTATAATATGGGGGCAAAAGGTGCTGCGATTGCTACTGTTATTTCGCAAGCTCTTAGTGTTGTAATTGGCTTTATTTATTTAAGAAAAGGCAATTTTGTATTTAAACTTACTTTTCGTGGAATAAAGTTTGATTCCGAAACTGCAAAAGAGCTATTTAAAATTGGTATTCCGTTGTCTTTGCAAGATACTTTAGTTCCATTATCTTTTCTTGTTCTAGTATCTCTTGCAAATTCAATGGGGGTTGCAGCTTCTGCGGCTTATGGTTGTGTAAATAGATTAAATGCGTTTTTGATGTTGCCAGCTGGCTCTTTTGCTATGGCATTAACCGCGTTGACAGCGCAAAGTTTAGGGGCGGGACAAATGCCTAGAGCAATAAAAGCACTACGACTTTGTATTTTATTCTCTGTAACATTTGGTTTTGTATTTTTTATTTGGCAACAATTATTTCCAAAGAGTGCAATTGCTATATTTACAACTGATGAAGCTGTTATGGAAGCAGGTTCTTTATATTTAAAGACATTTAGCTTTGATTATATATTAGTTCCGTTTGTATTTTGTATGAATGGATTTTTCTTCGGTTGTGGTAGAACTATTTTTTCTGCGGCAACAAGTATATTTTCAGCGTTTGCGGTCAGAGTTCCAGTTGGATTTTTGTTATGTACTTTAATTCCTACTTCTACATTATTTCATTTGGGTATTGCTGCGCCTACAGCTTCTGTTATTACAAGCATAATTGCATATATATATTTAGATTATTTGTTGAAGAATAATAAGTTTGCTAATTAGTCTTATTTTTTGCATAAGAAATAAATTTTATGATATTATTCATGTGGCGTTATAGGCTACATGGAGTATTTATGTTTAGAGTTGTGAAAAGTGATAAACGTGTAAAATTGGTTATTTTTAATAAATTAAAAATTAGTTTAAAGTACAATTTTATTTCATATTTTGCTTCTATATTTACCCCCCCCCTACAGAAAATCTAGTGCTAAAAGGCTAGAAGCAAAGAAATACGACCTAATTGAAGTTTGTAAAACTTTAAAAATGAAAGAAATTTTCCCCAAAAATATTTTATCTATAGAAGATACTATAAGCTATGTTATTAATAATAAAGCTTCAGTTTCTCGAATTGGTGATGGTGAAGAATTAGGTGGAAATATACTTGGTAGAGATTGTCATTTCCCGGAATTAAAAGATAAATTAACCGAAATAATGAAAAATGGTTCAAATAAAAATTGTTTAGTTTGTGTGAATAATTTTAATGCCGATAAAGAAAATTTATCTTTATATTGGCGAAGACATTTTTTAAATTACTGGACAAATGTAGTTCCACCTAGTGTACTTCAAACATTAGAATTTGATAATGTAGGTGTTTATGGTGATGCTTATGCTTTTTTATTCTATTTTAATGGTGCAACTTCTGCCGAAATAAAGGAAAGAAAAAGATATATCGAACAAATTTGGAATAACCGAAAAGTACTTTTTGTTGTAAATAGAGATTCTAAAATTGTAAAAGATAATGAATGTTTTTCTAACGTTCTTTTGAAAGATTATATATATGGCCCAGAGTATAATGCTTATGAGAAGTACTATGAAATTTATGAACAAATAAAAAACAATTATGGAACAGATTGGCTTATCTATATTGAAATGGGGGCAATGGCTACAGTATTAGCTTATGAACTTTCTGTATTGGGTTATCAAGCTTTAGATATGGGACATTTTTATACACGTATTTATCACCATATAGATAAAACTCATTTGGATTGTTCAAAAACTTAATAATAATTTAATATCATTTCATCTATGTATAATGTATTATATTAATAACTAGATTTATTGAGGAAAGAGATATGTGCGGAATTGTTGGATACGCAGGTAATAGAGATGTTGTTAGTGTTATTTTAAGTGGGCTTACAAACCTTGAATATAGAGGTTACGATTCTGCTGGTATGGCGCTTTGTGATAGTAACGAAATTAAAGTTTATAAAACATTAGGTAAGTTAGTTAATTTAAAAAATGAATTAGAGCAAAGACGCTCAGAACTTAAAAATCCAACTTGTGGAATCGGTCATATCCGCTGGGCAACACATGGTAGCCCTTCTTTGGTTAATGCTCATCCTCATAGTTGTACTTGCGGTAAATTGGTTGTTGTTCACAATGGTATTATTGAAAATTATAAAGAACTAAAAGAAGAATTAACTGCCAAAGGTTGTGTATTTAAATCACAAACTGATACCGAAACAATTGCTCACTTGGTTGCAGATGAATATTCAAAAGTAAAAGATTTAGAAAAAGCGGTTAGGAATTCTGTTGCTAAGCTTCAAGGTGCTTATGCTGTTTGTGTTATGCATAAAGATGTACCTGATTTGATTGTTGGAGCAAGAAAACACGCACCTATGCTTATTGGCGTTGGCGAAGGTGAGAACTTTATTGCTAGTGATACTCCTGCGATTATTGAATATACAAAGAAAACAATTTATTTAGATGATAATGAAATTGCTGTTGTGACAAAAGATAAAATTAAAATTACTGATATAAATGGTAATGAAGTTGTTAAAAAAGTCGAGATTTTACCTTGGGAACCAATTGCATTAAGTAAGCTTGGATATAAGCACTTTATGCTTAAAGAAATTCATGAACAGCCAGATGTAATTAGAAATGTATTAAATGGCAAGTTATATGATATTGAAGCACCAATTGTGTTAAACGAAGTAAAACTTGATAAAGAAACAATTAAAAATCTTAAAAAAATTGAAATTATTGCGTGCGGTACATCGCTTCACGTTGGTATGGCAGCAAAATATATTATTGAGGATTTTACAGGTATTTCAGTAGAAGTAGAAGCGTCAAGTGAATATATTTATAGAAAAACAACAACAGATTCTTCAACTTTGGTTATTGGTGTTTCTCAATCTGGTGAAACTGCCGATACAATTACAGCTATCAAGCAAGCTAAAGAGAAAAATGCTCATGTATTAATTGTTACTAATAGACCAGATTCAAACATGGCAAGATTAGCGGATAGTTTAATTCCTGTTAATGCTGGTATTGAAGTTAGTGTTGCGGCAACAAAATCGTATATTGCTCAAATGATTTCTTTCTATTTATTAGCTATTCATATTGCAGAAATTAAAGGTACCTTAGATTCTTCTTATCTAAAGAATTTAAAACATGAGTTAATACAACTTCCAACTAAAATAGAAGAAATACTTTCTAATACTTCAGTAATTCAAGATTGTGCTAGAAAGTTCTCATCATTTAAAAACTTTATCTATATTGCTCGTGGCGTTAATTTGGCAACAGCATATGAAGGTGCTTTAAAACTTAAAGAAATCAGTTATATTAATGCAACTGGTTATGCGGCTGGTGAATTAAAACATGGTCCAATCGCTATGCTTGATGAAACAATGCCTGTTTTATCAATATTAATGCCAGGTGGTATTACTTATGAAAAAGTGCTTTCAAATAGTGAAGAAGCAAAAGCAAGAAATGCTAAATTAATAGCGTTAACTTCTTCTAAGGATGAAAAATTAGATACATTATTTGATGTTGTTATTAGGGTTCCTGCTGTTAGCGAGATACTTTCTCCGGTTATAGCTTGTGTTCCATGTCAATTACTTGCTTATTATATTGCTGAATTTTTGGGTAAAGATGTTGACCAACCAAGAAACTTAGCTAAATCAGTTACGGTAGAATAATGATTACATCTAAAGAAATTAAGATAAAAAAGACTGAAGAGTTTTCAGCAGAATATGTTAATTCACAACTAAAAGTACTTGGTTTTGATGTTCTTAGATGGGTCATAACAAATGTTGATGATGATTTTTATACTGTAAATATATCGATTGTAGAATAAAAAAGAGGCTTTTATAGCCTCTTTTTTGTTTAGTATTATGTGATTTTAAATATAGTTTAAAATCTCTGTTAAATCTTTATTTTCGATTATTATATTGGCGTTTTCTTTTACAATAGGTTTTGCGCAAAAAGCTACGCGTTTGCCGGCATGTTTGAACATGCTTAAATCATTTGCGCCGTCACCTACAGTCATTGTATTTTCTTCTGCAATATTCAATAATGCTTGCAATCTTTTTAGCATTTTACCTTTGCTATCGGAAAACATCATCTCTCCGCCAACTAAACCCGTCATTTCACCATTTTTGAAGTGAAGGATATTGGCAAATTGTGCGTCGTAGCCTAAAACTTTTTGTGCTGGAACTGTTGCTGTATGGTATCCGCCAGAAAAACAAACAACTTTATATCCCATTTTATGAAGTTCTGAAATTGTTTCTTTAGCACCTTTTGTATATGGTAAATTTTCACATATTTCAATGACTTTAGATTCCTTTGCTCCTTTTAAAAGTGCAACACGCTGTGTTAAGCTTTCAAAAAAATCTATTTTGCCTTCCATTGCTGCCGTTGTTATCTCTTTCATTAATGGTTCAATATTATATTCTCTAGCGATGAACTCTAATGTTTCACCTTCCATTAATGTAGAATCAAAATCAAAGACTGCTAATTTCATTTTTACTCCGTTTAAATTGTAAATTTATTTTAATTTCTCATATATAAATTATATAAAATAATGCCG
>CAZNLZ010000009.1:0-15296 GCA_964574225.1 uncultured Muribaculaceae bacterium
TCTTGATAAATCCCTTTTTCGGTTGAATATAATAAATTTGTATCTATTGTTATTAGGTTATTTTGAAAATCAATTTTATTCCATTTTAAACCCATTATTTCACCACGTCTGCAACCTGTGAAAACCAATAAATTTATAGCAACTTGCCATTTTAAAGATTCTGATTTCGCATATTCTAAAATTCGTTCTATATCTTCTATTTCTATGTAATTTGCTTCTTTTTTATCCATTTTAGGAGGTGTTGCTTTTGAAGCAGAATTGTATTGTACAAGCATTTCTTTTTCAGCTTGGGATAAAATGGTACGAATTAATCTATGATGTTCTATTATGGTTTTGTTGCTTAACTTTCCACCTGTACTCTTATTCATTCCATCCTTTGATAGCTGTTCATAAAAAGAGTTCAAATGTTGAGGCTTTAAATCAGCAAGTTTAAAGTGTCCAATTGCAGGATTAATTCTTTCAAGCAATTCTTTGTATCTAACAATTGTTCTATGCTTTACACCTGTTCTTTGTTTGAGCTCAAGAACATATTGAGCATACTTCTCAAATGTTTGTTTGTTGTCTGCTACAATTCCATATTTGCATTGTTCTTCAAATAAAACAACTGTCTTTTTGAGTTCTGATTGTGTTTTGCGTTCTGACCAAGTCGGTTCAACCTTAAATGTCATTGCATAAGGTTTTAATTGCTTGCCATTTAAATCACGACCTTTGTGAACACGAATGGAGTAAGAAATAATCTTACCGTCTTTGTTTTTCCTTTCTTGAATGTTTGCCATAGTCTATATCCCTTTTTTAATCTATAAAATCTTCCATTTGTAGTTCTTGTCTATGTTTTTTAAAATCTATTATTAGTTGTTGAATATTCATTAGCTTGCAGTTTTCTATATCTTCTATTGATATTGTTTCAATTGTGTTATCTTCATTTAATATTTTTATAGTTTGGTCATCTTCCTTGCTTGTTGATAAGATTTTTGAGGGTTCAGAATATACATAATTTGCTAATTTAGAAAGAAGAGAATAGCCTTCTTCTGTTGATAGTAATTCATTAACAATAGTATCTATTTTTAAGTTGAATTTTTTAGAATGTTTAATCAATATTCCTGCTTTGTCGCTAAAATCAAATGAATTAGAAAATTTTTTCTTTCTAGAATTTGTTATTCCTAATAGGTATTCCATTGGGGTATCAAAAAACTTTGCATATTTCTTTAATTCTGTCATTGATGGTTCACGTTTGCCATTTTCCAAATCAGATATTTGTGTTTTGGTTATTTTTAGCCTTTCTGCAAGCATATCTTGCGTACAAACTTTATCATATGTATTTAGTTCTTGTCTTAGTTTTTTATGGCGTTCTGCTATTTTTTTATATTGTGTCATTTTAAAATCCTGTTAGTAATATATTAAATTATTCTAATTGTAAACTTTTTATTAACAATATAACTCATTTTATTGCATTTTTCAATATGTATGGATATACTAAAATTATTAGAGAGAAACAAAGGTTGTTTCTCGCAAGAAATAGAAAGAGGTGCCCAAGGGCGAATCTAAATTTTAATGAAATAGTGCCAACAATGGCGACGGTAAACGAGACAGCTAGGATATTTGGTCTAGCAAAACATTTTGTCAGAAGACTTGCTTTAGAAGGAAAAATAAAGCATGTCCGAGCAGGGAAAAAGATTTTAATTAATCTTGAACTGTTAAAAAATTATTTATATGAATGTCCCAGCGACAATTCTGAAAACAGAGTTTCTAACAAATTTGGGATTTCAAAAGTAGAAGGAGGTCATAATGAGTAATTATAGACCTATATATGGCAAGCAGCTTTGGAGTAACGATGCGTTTGTATCAGTTTCAACAGAAGCCAAAATTGTTTATTTCTACTTGTTGACTAACCCAGAATCAGAGATTACAGGAATTCAAAAGGTTAGAATTGGGCGAATTGCCTGCGATTGTAATTTAGATGCAGAGATAGTTCATGAAGCATTATTAGAATTATTAGGAAATGACTTAATTGTATATAATGATGAAACTAATTTTGTTTATATCTATCGTTACTTTCATTTCGCAAAAGGAACAATAAAAAATCCTTCAGTTCTGGCAAAATGTATTCAAAGACAGAGGGAGTTAGCTCTAGACAAAGACAGCTGGGAACTCTTTGAATATGAGTATCCCGAGGAACTTTTATCTATTAATAAGACATTGATGAATAATCAATCTAATAAAGATAAGAATAATACTAAATCTAAAAATGAAAATAGGGATAGCGATAGAGATAGTAATAATTCTGTTCGTTCTTTAGATGCATAATTGTCTAAAGTAGATAAAAGTAGAGGATAATATGGCAAAGGGAATAAAAACAGGTGGTAGAAAAAAGGGTACTCCAAATAAAAAGACAAGGGAGTTACTTGATTTAAACTACTGTCCAGTTGAAGAGTTATTAAAACTTGCTAAACGTAAAAATATTACAATTGAACAGGCGATAACAATTCATAAAGCCCTTTTGCCATATTTCTATCCTCAACGCAAAGCCATAGACTCAATGATAAATGATGAAGTAGAACCAGAAGTATTTTGTATAAAAGGTTTAGATGTGGATAAGATATAGAATTCAATTCAAACATTAAGAAAGTTTAAGACAAATAGTAAGAAATTGTATTCTTACTATTGACAATTGAATTGCAATTTGCTATCTCAAAGTAAGAAGTGTTATTCTTACTTTAAGGAGCTAAAAATGAACGACAAAATTTCAACTACTCAAAACAAAGAAAATACAATTGCTAACTGCTTTAGAATGTCAGGATTAAAAGAAGAACAATTTTTGACTGCCTGCAAACAATATGCATTTGCATTAAGAACTGATTTAAACTTTAAATCTTTATCCACTATGGAAAAAGAAAACTATTTACGTTCCAAGAATTTATTTGGCGTTCCTTTTTTAGGAAATATAAATCTTATAGAAGTTTTAAATGAACTTGATAATATCTCTCTTGTTCAAATATACTCTTACATTGTGTATTTCTGCGAAAAATCAGAGTTCAAAATTGATATAAAAAGTTTTTTGCGAAACAAAAACAATATATTAATTGCAGCAACAGAACAATTTTTCAGTTTATTTTTAGAATTATATGATTTAGAGCAAAATATTACACTTTGGGTATCAAGACCATTACTTGCAGAACTTTTAAAATTTGATTTAGATAAGAAATCAAACATAAAAATAAAACAACTTGATATGTATTCTTTTGAAAATGAAGAAATTCAACCTGAAAAATTTGATTTCATTCTCAATATTCCAGTTATGGGAGCGAGGAGAAAATACGAAAAAGGTCGTTTTTATGGTAATGATACTGCAACGGTAGCAGCAGAAATACTCTTTGAAAATAATTTAACAAAAAATGGAACATTGTACACAATAATGCCACATAAAATAAATTTTGCGGAAAGTGAAGTTCATTTCAGGCAAAAATATCAAAATCATTTACACAAAATTCATTTTATTGAGGCTGGAACATTCTCATATACTAGTATAAAAACTTATGCTTACGAATTCAAACATTCAATGGCAGAATGCATTGAAATATCCGGAATAGAAGAAGGAAAAGCAAGACTATTAAACATAGAAGAAATATTAACTTCTGATTTAAGATGGGATTTTGAAAAACCATTTAGAGAAGAAGACATTGAAATTGCAAGCATTTTAAAACAAAATCATAACTTTTTATCTGATGTTGCAGATATTGTTAGAGGGAAACCACTACCAAAATATGCAAAAGAGGCTGAGGAAGATTTCGATTTTTCTTACATTGATATGAAGTCATTAAGAGATGATTTTATTGATTATTCTTCTGCAAAAAAATATATACTAGATAAAGACTTTTCTAATGAATTCTTGCAAAAAGATGATATTTTAATACAGGCAAAAGGAAACTCTTCTAAAATTGCAATATACAATGGGGAAAACAAAAATTGTGTTGCTTCTGCTAATTTAATTGTAATTCGTCCAAAAAAGAATATCATACTTACTGAATATTTGTATCATTATTTAAAAAGTGACCTTGGACAGAAATTGATAAAAGAAAAAGATAGGGGTACAACACTACAATTTATAAATCATGATGACTTAAAAAGCATTCCTATCATCATACCAACAATTGAAAAACAAAATATTGCATTAGATAAATACAAAAAAAGTATGAAAATGTATGTTGAACAAATATCAGAAATTCAAACGAAAATTACAAATACAAATATAGCCTTGTGTAAGATGTTTAGTGGGCAAACAGATTCGTTTTGTCTTGAATTTTAGATGTTGGATATGTAGAATAAGAACAAGGATTATAACAATGGCGACAATATTAGAACAAAAATCACAGATAGATAAATTATGGGAAACATTTTGGTCAAATGGGATTTCTAATCCATTGACTGTTATTGAACAGATTTCATATTTATTCTTCATAAAAGAGCTTGATGATAGACATACAACTGCTGAAAGAAAGGCTTTACGATTAAATAGAACTATTGAAAACCCTGTGTTTGACGATACTCAAAAGCAACAAAATATGCGTTGGTCAAAGTTCAAACATTTTGCACCAAGCGAGATGTTTAAAATTGTTCAAGAAGATGTATTTCCATTTATCAAGACATTAGGTGGAGAAAACTTTGCAAAATATATGAAAGATGCAATTTTTATGATTCCGTCTGCTGCATTACTTTCTACTGCTGTTGATATGATAGATAAACTAGAATTATCAAATTTAGATACTAAAGGTGATTTATACGAATATCTTTTGTCTAAAATCGCTCAAGCTGGTGTAAACGGACAATTTAGAACACCAAGACACATTGGCAAAATGATGGTTGAACTTGCTGATATTAAACCAGAAGACATTGTTTGCGACCCATCTTGTGGTACTGCTGGGTTCTTAATTTGTGCAATTATGTACTTAAAAGAACATCATTCTGATATGTTTTATAACCAAGCACAATTAGAACATTTTAATAAGAATATGTTCTACGGTTTTGATTTTGATTATTCTATGTTGCGTATCGCTTCAATGAATATGATGTCGCACGGACACCAAAACCCTAACATTGATTATCAAGATTCACTTTCAGAAGATGCATCAAATTTGAAAGAGTTTTGTACTTGCGTAATAGCGAACCCACCATTTAAAGGTTCTGTTAATAAAGATACGATTGCAAAGAATATTACTTCAGAAGTTTCTACAACTAAAACAGAATTGTTATTCCTTGCGTTGATGATTAGAATACTTAAAACAGGTGGTCGTGCTTGTGTTATTGTTCCAGACGGTGTTTTATTCGGAACATCTAACGCACATACTTCAATAAGAAAGAAACTTATTGACGACCAAAAACTTGAAGCTGTTATTTCAATGCCTTCTGGTGTATTTAAACCTTATGCTGGAGTATCTACTGCAATTTTGATATTCACTAAAACAAATAAAGGTGGAACAGACAAAGTTTGGTTCTATGATATGCAAAATGATGGTTTTACATTGAATGATAACCGTACACCAATAGAAGAAAATGATATTCCAGATATTATCAAGTCATACAAAAACAGATATAACGAAGATAATACTGATAAGAAAGCTAAACACTTCTTTGTTGATGTAGAAGAAATTAAAGCTAATGGATATGATTTATCTATCAACAAATATAAAGAAGTTGAATATGAAGAAGTTCAATATGAAGCACCTTCAAAAATTCTTGCTGATATTCAAAAACTTGAAAATGAAGTTCAACAAGGATTAAAAGAATTGGAGGCATTGTTATAATGACTGAAAATCTTAATAAAGGTGAAATAATAATATACACTTCTGCTGATGGTAGTGTTTCTTTAGATGCAAAATTAGAAGAAGAAAGTATTTGGCTAACGCAAGATATGATAGTAAAATTATTCGACTCAAGCAAAGCTAACATATCTGAACATATTAGCCATATTTATAAAGATGAAGAACTTGATAAAGATTCAACCGTTCGGAAATTCCGAACAGTTCGAAAAGAAGGTAATAGAAATGTATCAAGGGAATTAGAATATTATAATCTTGATATGATTATAGCAGTTGGATATAGAGTAAATTCAAAAACTGCAACACAATTCCGTAAATGGGCAACAAATGTATTAAAAGAACATTTGACAAAAGGTTATACAGTTAATGAAAAACTTTTAAAAACACAAACTGATAAAATTAAAACATTACAAACAACAATAAATCTACTTTCAAGAAGTATTCAAAACCAGATAGAAAACCTTGATGAAGCACAACAAGTAGTAAAATTGCTTGATGATTTTTCAAAAGGTTTAGATTTATTAGATAACTTTGACCATAAAACACTTGATACAAAAGGTCAAACTAATAGAGAAGTTGTTCAAATTTCTACAACTGAATTTTTAACTGTAATTAACAAAATGAAATCAGAATTTGCTTCTGATGTATTTGCAAACCCTAAAGATAACAGTTTTGAAAGTTCAGTGAACCAAATATATCAAACCTTTGGTGGGCAAGATTGTTATCCAACACTTGAAGAAAAAGCAGCAATGCTACTCTATTTAATTACAAAAAACCATTCTTTTTCTGATGGCAATAAAAGAATTGCAGCTAGTTGTTTCTTATACTTCTTGGATAAAAATAATATGTTGTATAAAAACAATGTTCCAATAATTGATAACGGAACACTATTTGCTCTAACATTGCTTATAGCAGAAAGCAATCCAAAAGAAATGGATACAATGAAACAAATTGTTGTTAGTGTCCTAAACAAAGGAACATCTCTTGATGAATTAGCGGGGATGATTTAATGACACAAAGCACATATAAAATATGTAAACTTAATGAAGTTGCTTGGTTTCAAGAAGGACCAGGTGTAAGAAAAAGTCAGTTTAAAACATCTGGTGTAAAATTATTGAATGTTGGTAACATTTGCGACAGAGAACTTAATTTAGATAAAACAAGTATTTATATATCAGAAGAAGAAGCATATGGTAGATATAAGCATTTTCTCATTGATGAAGGTGATTTGTTAATTGCAAGTTCTGGTATTAAAGTTGATTATTTTGACAAGAAAATAACATTCGCAAGAAAAGAACATCTGCCTTTATGTATGAATACAAGCACAATTAGGTTTAAAGTCATAGATAAAGCTGTTTTAGATATAAATTATTTAAGACATTTTTTGGCTTCAAGATATTTTACTAAACAAGTTCAATTTCATATAACAGGTTCAGCACAGTTGAATTTTGGACCAAGTCATTTAAACAAAATGACTATAATATTGCCACCATTAGAAGAACAAAAGAAAATAGCACGAATTCTTGATAAAGCTGATGAGATTAGGACAAAGAAACGACTTGCTAATGATAAGCTGGACGAATTCCTAAAATCCACATTCATCTCCATATTCGGAGACTCAAAAGGCAATCCAAATGGATTTGAACTTAAAGAATTACAAACAATATCAAATGTTGGTTCAAGCAAAAGAGTATTTGTTAATGAATTAGTTGAAAAGGGAATACCATTCTATCGTGGAACTGAAATTGGTGCATTGGCAGAGGGTAAAGAAATATCACCTGAACTATTCATAACAGAAGAACACTATAAAGAGCTTTGTGATTGTACAGGGAAGGTTAATCAAGGTGATTTGTTATTACCTTCAATATGTCCTGACGGTAGAATATGGCAAGTACAGGATAATACAGAGTTTTACTTTAAAGACGGTCGTGTCTTATGGATAAGACCAAATGCAGGGGAAAATAGTACCTACATAAGATATGCCTTGAAAGAATTATTTCAATCAGATTATACACATATTGCATCTGGTACAACTTTTGCTGAGCTAAAGATATTTATACTAAAAACTCTAAACATAATGTATCCCCCAATGGAACTGCAAAACAAGTTTGCTAAGATAGTAGAAAAAGTAGAAGCTCAAAAGCGGAAGAATGAGCTTGTTGTAGAACAAATGGATAACCTATTTAATTCCCTATCTCAAAAGGCATTTAAAGGAGAGTTATAAACGTTTTCAAGAGTAGTATTGTATTTTTATCTTCCTATATTAGAAGCCTTTTTGCTTTCATGCTTTTTAAGTCTTGTAACAGAGAATTGTTCCCAACCGCTGGGGAATCCCAAACTTTCTTTGTTAATATACGGATAACGATTAAACAAGTCTATCATATTCATTTCAAAAGATGAATCATCACACATTGTTTTCAAATAATAGTTTATAATCATAGATATATAATAAAATTTGTTGTTGCTAATTCCCTTAAATTCTTCGATTTGATTGTGTTGCTTAGCTTTTATTTTGAAAATTCTATTGAATAGTCTTGAATGATGTGCACAAATATTTCTTACCATACAAATTGGTTGTAACCAGTTTGAATACAATGCAATAAATGTTGCATCAGATGAAAAGCCCAAATATTCGGTTATTTGTTTTTTATAACAATCCTTTAATGAATAATAAATTCTATGCAATGAACCTATTGTAAATGTTTCTGAAGCCATCCAAAATGGTGGTAGCTTAGGTTCTGAATATTTTTCATAATATTTCTTGATGAAAGTTTCAGCATATTCATTATCTTTCTTTTTCTTCTTTTTGATTTCCGATTGAATAGTATTAAGAACTTGTTGCTGTTGTGTAATAAATTCTTCTTCTTTTTCTTCAGAATTTATTTTTATTAAATTAGGAATGTATAATTCTTCATTATAAAACCAGTGTGAACCAAACTGTTTGCACATTATATTTGAAATTGCAGCTCTGTAAGCAATTTCTATTTGTTCAATGGCTTTAAATGTAATATGTCTTAGTTCTTTGTCAAAATTATATAGATTTACAATTTGGGAAAACTCAATGTTATCAACGAAATTATGATCATCATCACATTGAAAAAAACGCATATATGATGATAAATGATAATAGCCAATTCGTTTAATTGTTTTAACAGCAGAACTTGTATCTGTAACTTGTAATCCTCTCTTTATTAATAAGTCTATTTGTTCCTCTGCCGTTAAAGCATCCTTATCGAAAACTTCCATATATATCCCTTATAAAACAAAGGCACCCCGTTTTAGCATTGTACAAGACAAGAGGCTTGGAGTGCTCCAATACTATTATTATAACAATTACAAAAAACAAATACAATATATTTTGCAATATTAATCCGATAATTACATTAAATACATGATAAATATTGATTTGTACCACTTCATAAATTGTAACAATTTGTGTTATAATAAGTTTCAATAATGGGTGGATGATGAGCAATTTCGAGTTCTTAAAATCTGAGTGGTTTGATATATACGAATTAGTAAAAGAAGCAGAAGAGTGTGTTCGCTTAAAACCTATTTATGCTTGTTTATACAACCGTAAGGCTTTAGAAAAAGCTGTTGTTTGGATGTATAAAAATGATTCTGACCTTGTGTTGCCTTATGATACATCTTTAAACTCTTTATTGCACGAAAAAACATTCACAGAAAACATTCCTCAACCATTAGTAGCAAAAGTAAATCTGATTAGAAAACTTGGTAATATTGCAGCCCACGAAAGTAAAAAACTTTCTGAAAATGATGCTCTACATTCTACTTTTGAATTATTCCATTTCTTATATTGGTTATATAGAGTTTATTCAAAAGCAGAACCAGTTACAAACCTAACTTTTGATATAAATCTAATCCCCAAACAAACAAAAGAACAAGAAGAATTAGAAAAATTAAAGCAAGAAATTGCCAAAAGAGAAGCAGAAACAATAGAAAAAGAAGATTTGATTAAAGAAAATCAAGCACTTCTTGCTGAAATACAAAGGATAAAAGAACAAAATAGACCTAAACAACCAAAAGATTACAACTATAATGAAGCTGATACAAGAAAATACTTTATTGATGTTTTATTAAAAGAAGTTGGTTGGGATATAACAAAGCCTGATGCTATTGAATACGAAGTTTCTGGTATGCCTAAAACTTATGATAATTCTTCTGGCATTGGTTTTGTAGATTATGTTTTATGGGGTGATGATGGCAAACCTCTTGGTTTAGTTGAAGCTAAACGAACAATGAAAGATGCAAGAATAGGAAAAGAGCAAGCAGAACTATATGCAAATTGTTTAGAAAAGAAATTTGGTCAAAGACCAATTATATTCTATTCAAATGGTTATGAACATCATATTTGGGATGACTTAAATTATCCACCTCGTGAAGTTGCAGGTTTCTATGCAAAAGATGATTTAGAAAGACTTATAAGCAGACGAAATTCAAAAAAAGATTTAATAAATGTTGAACTAAACAAAGAAATTGCTTCTCGTCCTTATCAAGAGAGAGTAATAAAGAGTGTTTGCGAAAATTTCCAAAACAAAAGCAGAAAGTCTTTGCTTGTTATGGCAACAGGTACAGGAAAAACTCGTGTCGCAATTTCAATATCTGACATATTAACCAGATACAACTGGGCAAAGAGAATATTGTTTTTGGCAGATAGAACACCTTTGGTTGTTCAAGCGCAAAGAAATTTTGCAAAATTATTACCAGAATTAAATCCTATTGATATAACAAAAGCTGATAGTGATGGAACAAACAACAGAGTTGTTGTATCAACATATCATACGATGATGAACCTTATTGATTCAAAGAAAGCAGACCAAAAAGTATTTTCCGTTGGTCATTTTGACTTAATAATTGTTGATGAAGCACATAGAAGTATCTACAAAAAATTTGGTGAAATATTTAACTACTTTGATGCTCTTATTCTAGGTTTGACAGCAACTCCAAGAAATGAAGTTGATAAAAATACTTATAAAGTATTCGATATAGAAAATGGTGTTCCAACTGACTACTATGACTATGAAGATGCTGTTGAACAAGGTTATTTAGTGCCTTACGAAGAATATGATTGTGCTACCAAATTTTTAAGAGAAGGCATTAAGTATAACGAACTTTCTGACGAAGAAAAAGAAGAATATGAAACAAAATTCTATGATGAAGAAACAGACTCTCTACCACTAGAAATTGATTCAGGGAAATTAAATAAATGGTTATTTAATCAAGATACAGTTGATAAGATTTTAGAATGTTTAATGGTTAATGGTATTAAAGTTAATGGTGGTGATAAATTAGGAAAAACTATAATCTTTGCAGCAAATGAACCTCACGCACAATATATTTTAAAAAGATTTGATGCTAACTACAAACAATATAATGGTAAATTTGCAAGAATTATCACACATAAAACACAATATGCTCAAAATTTAATTGATGAATTTTCAGTAAAAGAAAAAGAACCAACTATTGCAATATCTGTTGATAAATTAGATACAGGTATAGATGTTTTAGAAGTTGTAAATTTAGTATTTTTCAAACGAGTTCGTTCTTATACTAAATTTATCCAAATGATAGGTAGAGGAACAAGACTTTGCCCTGCATTATTTGGTCCAAATGATGACAAAAAGAAATTTTATATCTTTGATGCTTGCGATAATTTTAATTATTTTGGAAATAATCCACCAAAAGCAGGTGGAGACCAAATGTCTTTAAAACAAAAAATCTTTTTAAAGAGATTAGAACTTGCAGAAAAACTAAAAAATGAAGATGAAATATTAAAACTACTATCTAATAAAATCAAAGATGATTTGCATAAAACTGTTAAAACAATGGATAGAGATAATTTCATTGTTAGAAGATATAGGGAATCTGTCGATGAGTTTTCACAAAGAGATAGATGGAATAATTTAGATGGTGATGATTTAATTAAAATCAAAGATAGAATTTCACACCTTCCAACAACTGAAAATGATGAAAATGAGCTTTATAGAAGATTTGATTTGATTATTTTGAATGCTCAATTAGCATTGCTTGCAAAAGATATGAAAACCTTTGATAAATATCAAACAAAAATCAAAGAAATTGCTTATATGCTTGAAGGTAAATCTTCTATTCCTAAAATAAAAGAAAATATTGAATTGATTTGTGAAATTCAAACAGAAGATTTTTGGATGAACATAACAATTTCAACACTAGAAGAAGTTAGGATGAAACTTCGTGATTTAATGGATTTACTTGACTATCTAAAAAGAGAAATTGTTTATACACATTTTGAAGATGACTTAATAAATATAAAAATAGAAACAAATATTCCACTATCTGGTGTTGATTTGGCTCAATACAGAAAAAAGGTTGAAGCATTTTTGCAATCACACCAAAACGACCTATGTATAAACAAATTAAAATTTAATAAACCATTAACTCAAACAGATATAGAACAACTTGAAAAAATACTGTTTGAAAATTCTGATATAGGTTCAAAAGAGAAATTACACTCACTACAAGGTGATTTAGGACTTGGCGAATTTATTCGTTCTATAATTGGTCTTGAACAAACAGAAGTAGAAAAAGTTTTTTCTACATACTTGGATGCAAATAGTTTTAATTCTAATCAAATAAGATTTATTGGCAAAATAATTAACTATTTAAAAATCAATGGCACAATGTTGGATTTTGGTACACTTTACGAAGCACCATTTACAGATATAAGTTCAGAAGGGATTGATGGAGTATTCTCATCAAATGATGCAGATAATATCATTTATTTGATTAAGTCGATTAATCAAAATGCAAAGATTCAAATGTAGTTGATTAATATTTATAACTTTTATTCTTAAGAAATAATTAATAAAAAAATTAATTATGTTTTAATGGCATATAATTTTTTCGTACAGAGTGGAGAAAAAATATTGTTTAATATCACTATAAATCAAACTTATCCGTTAATTGAATTTGTCGCTCCAATTTTAGGAGTTATTATTTCTGCTAGTATAGCTTGGATTGTTTATAAACAGCAAGAAAAAGAAAAACAAATAAAAGATGATATATCAAACTTCTTTTATATTTATTCTTGTATACAAAAGAATTTACAAGAAATATACAATATCAACAAACAAATTTCATCTCCTGCATTAAAAGAATTAGAAAATGCAATAGAAAATATCGATAAAGCAATAGAATTAATTAAATGGGGCGAAGGACGAGGAAAAAGCCCATTAGAAATAGAAATTCCAGATGAATCAAAAGAGAATTATATAAAAAATGAACTTTTAAAACTTTCTTCTAAATTAGTTTTTGAGCATTCTTTAAGACACAATTTTTTATATTTAGACAAACATTCTTTTGAAAAAGAAGCAACAATGCTTTCTAAATATGGGGATCATCATTTTCAAAATATTTGTGCCACATTAGATAATTTATACAACATTATTGATGATATACAAAAAACCATATACAAACATAATGAAGAAATGATTGAAAAGCCAAGAACAAGATTTAAAAGATTTTCTTTTGAAAAAAAAGATAACAATGCAGATACATTACAAGAAATAGTAAATTTCAAAGGACAAATTCTTTATAAATATACGATATTTGAATCATATGATAGATGTATCAAAAGATGTTTATTGTATAGCTATACAGCCATCTTCCATTTGATGAATTTCTTTTATAAATACAAATCAAAAAATAGAATAATAATGAATGCACTCGGAATTCCATATAAAGATCTTACTATTGAAGATAATAGTATCTTAACTTATCAAGAATTTTGGAAATACTTTGAAAAATACCTCATAAAAGATGAACATATTTATTTTGCATATCCAATTTATCATCATATGAAAAGAACTTTGTGGGATAAAATTACTGATGCTATTTTTTATAGAAAATTAAAGTAAAATAATTCAACAATAATTCAACTTTTTTATAAAAATTCAACAAAATTCAACAGAAATTATTAAAAATTACAAAAAGCAAAATTCTGAAAACTGTTATTATATTTGAGTTTGCGAGAAGTTATAAAAAATCATAAAAAGTGTTATCGTCATCTCATAACCCGAAGGTCGTTGGTTCAAATCCAGCTCCCGCAACCAATTGATAAAAGTGAGTTTTAGAGGTTTTCTAAAACTCATTTTTTTATAAAAACAACACATTTAGCAACACAATAGAATAAAAAACTTTGAGAAATTATACCAAAGTCCGTGAAGTTGAATAAGTAATGTAACAATTTAAACTAACCACCCCGTATAGCCCCTCTCATTGAAATTTACGGTTTCGTGGTGGCGGATACGAATTTTCTGCTTCGAGATTTATCTCGATTTGAAAAACCCCGCCGGTTAAAATTTCAGATGAGAGCATTTCTCAGCTGATGATGAAATGTTTTTACCCTGTGAGGTATAAAGTTACCTCATATTTCTTATAATAATGTATCCATGTTATAATTAAGGCATGACGTTTTTAGGTAAAAGCATCGCAAATATTACTGAAAATATTAGTATTGATAGACTGTCTTCTTATAGATATTTAGACTGCGACAGTATGGATTTAATATTAAGCCGTTATATTTTTAATGTTCAGATTTCAGAAAGTTTTTACCCTATTATTGCAGCATTAGAAATTTCTTTAAGAAATAGGTTATACAATGCAGTTGCAAAATTAAAAGGCGATAATTGGTTATTAGACGAAATTAGCAATAAAAATATTTTATCGGAAAATGAGCACAGTATTCTAGTAGAAGCTTGTAAAAAATTACAGAATAAAAAACATAAACTATCAACAGGTTCTTTAATTGCAGAATTAACTTTTGGTTTTTGGATAAATCTTTGTAAAAAATCTTATAAAAATAGTTTATGGGATAAACAAGGATTCTTTGATAGCGTTTTTCCTGATTTTGACAACTATTTTACAAGTCCGACTTGGGATAAAACAAAAGTGATTTTTCCTGAACTAAAAGAAATTTTAAGATTAAGAAATAGGATATTCCATCACGAAATTATTATCAATAACAAGAATGGTATAGAAAATTGCTACACACAAACTAAAAAGGTTTTATATTCTTTATCAGAAGATTATGCCGGAATATTTGAAAATACTATTAGATTTGAAAATATAATAAAGCAAAAGCCCTAGCAACTCCACAAAAGTGGTACATCGTCTAGGACTATACACTTATAATATACACTATTTTAACAAGAATTTCAACCCTTTGTAATGATTAATTTACTAATCCATTTTGTAATTCAAAATCACAAAATTCTATGGGATTTTTTTTATAAATTTTAAATGTTAATGACAAAATTCTATCGTTTACATCTTTATCTACTTAATAATCTAATGCCATTACAATTTTATAAACAGTTTTTAATAACTGCGGATTTTTCTCTAATCTTTTTACGATTTCTTCTATTGAGTTTTCATTAGAAACGTCTGAACATCCAAAATCAAACAAAACCTTTGGATTGATAT